>JBPEWV010000024.1:0-13448 GCA_052032335.1 Pleionea sp.
AGTGGGGCCCGACAAACTATTAAAGCAGAATGCCCTTTAAAATCAGGAAGAAAATAATCGATAGCAACGCACCAATTGGCAACGTGACTACCCAGCTAATTACAATGCTGCGTACCACGCCAAGATTCAACGCCGCGATACCACGGGCCATACCGACACCCAGTACCGCACCGACCAACGTTTGGGTGGTCGAGATGGGCAGGCCAGTGCCGGAGGCCAGAACCACCGTAGTGGCAGCTGCGAGCTCAGCGGCAAAACCGCGGCTTGGCGTTAAATGAGTAATGCCTTTTCCAATGGTTGCCATGACCCGGCTGCCGAAAATGGCCAGACCGGCAACAATACCGATACCGCCCAGAGGCAAAATCCACCAGGCCAGTGTGGCTTTGGGGACGATCTCACCGTTGTTGGCGATAACGCTCTGAATCGCAGCTAGCGGTCCAATGGCGTTGGCAACATCGTTGGAACCGTGGGCAAATGCCATACAGCAAGCGGTAACGACCATCAAAATAGCAAAGATTTTCTCGACACTGGAAAAGTGCATTTCTTTATCGGCATTAGGGTCTGCTTTAACGCGGCGCACAAAGAACGAACCGATCACGCCGACTAAAACGGCGATTGCGGCAGCGTAAAAGTAGGCTTCGGTACCAGAGATATCCAACGTGCCATCTTTAACGATGTGCTTGAGACCTTTTTTGATCGTTACCAGAGCGAGGACGAATCCAGCCATCGCCATGTAAATGGGAACGTATTTTTTCGCATTATCGACGGGGTTGTCGGTATCAAAAATTAACTTCTGCGCACTCATAAAAATAAGATAAGCGATAATGCCCGAAATCGCTGGCGTTACGATCCAGCTTCCGACAATGCCACCGACCTTGCCCCAGCTCACGGCATCCATTCCGACGCCGACGACGGCAAAACCAATGATGGCACCGACAATCGAATGGGTGGTTGAAACCGGCCAGCCTTTAGCCGACGCAATGGCTAACCAGGTTCCAGCGGCTAACAGCGCTGATATCATACCCAGTACCAAAAGCTCCGGGTGGGGTATGAATGGCGCTGAGTCGATGATGCCCTTACGAATGGTCGAGGTTACTTCTCCACCCGCTAAATAGGCACCTGCAAACTCAAAAATTGCCGCGATGATAATGGCTTGTTTGATGGTGATCGCACGTGAGCCGACTGATGTGCCCATAGCGTTGGCGACGTCGTTGGCACCGATGCCCCATGCCATGAAAAAGCCAACAATGGCAGCAAAGACCAGTAACATAACATGGTAGTTATTGATTAATTCCATAGGATTACCTGCTGATATCTCTTATATTGTTGTTTTGGCGCTGAATTATTTTCGGGCCAACATAAGTTCCAGATCGGAGCCGACGCGTTCAGCGCGATCCCCCAAATCTCCAATCCAGTCAATGATTTTGTATAGGAATATGACGTTCACTGGCGGTAAGTCGGTTTCAATTTCAAACAGCTCGCGGCGTATCTTGCGTTGCAGTGTGTCGGTATCATTTTCGATAACATCCAGTTTTGAGATCATTTCGACCACCAGGCTCGCCTCGCGACCACCAAAACCGGTTTCAACCAATTCATCCAGTTCGTGTATTGCTTTATGAGCTTGCTGCGAGGCATCGATGCAGCGGTTTAAATAAGCATCGAATGTTGCCTGCAGAGGCTCTGGTATTTCCATTTGCCGGCCGGTCATCAGCCCAGCGATGTCTTTTGCTTTGTTCGCAAGCTTGTCTTGAGCCGTAACCAGGGCCAGTAAATCGGTGCGGGCGACGGGTAGAAAAATGCCATCGCGCAACTTTAGACGAATCTCTTTCTTCAGATCATCGGCATCGTTTTCCAGGTCGCTGATTTGTTGTTGTAGGGTTTCAACCGTGTCCCAGTCTTTTTTATAGACGGCGGCTAAGAAGGGCTTTAACTGACTGACGCACTCGTGGACCTTGTCGATGTGGTCCTGCATAGGGCGAAAGGGTGAAGCAGCAAACAGATCACTGATTAAACTCATGACAGTCTCTTTACAGTTTTATGAAAGAAATATGAATGCGCGATTGTAGATTTACCCAACGATGATGTCTAGCCTGTAAGAAAATCGTCACAAAACTGTCATAAAAGCTGGGTGATCAATCGCAATCCCAAGTCACGCTATGAGACAAAATTATAGGTGACAGTGTAATTCTAGCTCGGTACACTGACTTTTTACTGAAAAACCAGCGGATAGACTTCTGGATGGCTAAAGAAATTGAAGTAAAACTTGTCGCTGAACAACAACAGGTTAAGTCGTTACTCGATATGACCTTCGATGATGTGACGGTCATCGATCCCTGGACCCAAAGTGATTTAAAGAATACCTATTTCGACACCAAAAACTTCAAGCTTCGTGAGTTGAAAATTGGATTGCGCATACGCAACGATGGTGAAAAGCTGATTCAGACTGTGAAAGCGTCAGGTCGTGCGATTGGCGGATTGCACGAGCGTAACGAGTCTGAGTGTGAGCTCGACGAATTCAAAGTTGATATTGATAAAGTCGAGGATCCTTACCTGAAGATTCTTCTGGAAGAAGCCATTGAAGAATGTGGTGAGCTAGAGCCGGCGTTTATCACCAACTTTTCCCGGCATAAAACCCTGTTTCATTTTGACGATGGCACCGAAATTGAAGTTGCCATCGACCTTGGCCATATCTACTACGAGGACGACTCAAGCCCCATTTCCGAAGTTGAGCTGGAACTGGTGACTGGCGATCCGCGGCATTTATTCAGTTTGAGTCGGTACCTCATATCATCGCATGGCTTCTCTATCAGTAACGCCAGCAAAGCACGACGCGGTTATTCGCTCTGCACTTCATTGCCGGTGAATCATCGAAAGATGTCGGTGATCGAGTTAAGTCAGGGCACTCCAGCAGAAAAAGCGTTCGAAATTATCTGCTATTCCGGACTAAAACATTGGCAATATTACGAGCAGTTTCTCGATTCTTCCCTGGCCCCCGACGCCATTTTGCAAATGTATCGAGCGCTGTTGTATGTGCAACATGTTTATCAGGTGTTTGGCAGTTTGATTCCGCGCCATGCGACCGCCGATCTTCGGGCCAACTGGCATTACATGGCGGAGTTTCTGGATAAAATTGTCGACATTGCCCGCGAGCGAAATCATCTGAAACAGATGCTTGAAGAAGAGCTGGCAGAAGAAGAGGAGCTGGTACAGGCCATTGCAAATAATAAAGCGGAGCTTGCAGGCGCGGTTGCAAAATTTAAACGACTCCAGGTTTCAACCCGTTATAATCTGGTGATGCTGGGTATTTCTGAGTGGCTGTTCTTCAAACAATGGCGCGGCTTTATCGAAGAAGGAAATCAGGACGCACTGGAAAGTCCTATTATTGATTTTGCCAAACTGCAACTGGAGCATACCTTGCGCGATTTGAAGCGCGAATTTGGCCCCAAGAATAAAATGGACGTTGATGATTACCTGCAACGATTTGAAAGTCTGCGCAAGGCTTTGGATCTGGGGTTGTTTTTTGGTGGATTGTTCGACTCGAAAAAACGGCAAAAATATCGCCAGCCCTGGCTCGATCTAATGGCCGGCACTCGCGAACTGGCTTACCATCGATATGTGGCCAAATGTCTGAAAACTTATAACATTCGCAGCGATGAAGAAATCAGTCGCTGGTTTGAGAAGCGCAACGATGCGGTGCTCGAAGCGATGGAGCAAACTCGCATCGCAATGTTTAAAGCACGTCCCTACTGGTTGGCCTAAAGAGTGACGGTTAACTTACCTGCTTAGGGCTTACGTCAATAATACGGGTTAGTACGCATATATGTCTGAATGGCTTGTTTTAAAATTCGGTGGCAGCAGTGTTGCAGATCCCCATCTTTGGCCAACCATTGCCGGACAAGTGAGGCAGGTTCGTGATCAGGGCAAACGTCCGTTACTGGTTTTGTCGGCTCTGAAAAACGTATCGAATTTACTTGAGGCTTTGTTGCATCAGGCGGTCGCTGGGGTGCACACCAATGCGATCTATCATTTAAAAGAAATGCATTTTGGTTTTGCCTCTCAGCTTGGCTTGTCGGTCGAGTCCGAATTACTCCCATTGTTTGAGCAACTGGAAGCCGACTGTAACAGTATCTTCGAGCAACAAGTGATATCGCCGGAATACCATGCCCGGGTGGTATCTTGTGGCGAGTTGTTGTCGACTGAAATCGGTGCAGCCTACTTGCGACAACAAAATCTCGACGCCGATTGCATTGATGTTCGTGAGTTTTTGATCGCCGATAACATTGAAGCGCAAGACCCTTGGCATCACTTCACCAGTAACCAGTGCGACTACCAGTCGAATAGCGATGTAATCGAACAAATGGAACAACGCGCAAGCACCATTGTGACTCAGGGATTCATTGCCGCTGATCGTCAGGGGCGCACCGTTTTGTTAGGTCGAGAAGGCTCTGATACTTCAGCCAGTTACCTGGCATCAATTTTGGCCGCAACGAGCGTCACCATATGGACCGATGTGCCGGGGGTTTTCAGTTTTAATCCACGGATTATTTCTGAGGCGTTGCAAATTAAGCAGCTCGATTATCAGCAAGCCGAACAGCTGGCGCGGGCAGGTGCTAAGGTACTTCACCCGAGAGCCATTAAGCCAGCGAGTGCCAGCAACATTCCGGTGGTTGTTCGCAGCACACAGCTACCGCAGCATCCCGGTACCTGCATCAGTAATCAACCAGCGATTTGCCAACAGGTTTTAGCGATGGCCCAAGTATCATCGGTAGTACTTGTTGAATGCGATATTGAAGATAAAAGGGATATTATAGAAAAAATGCTGCCGCTCGGATTTGATAATCTTGATATACTGAGTGAAGCAACGCCGGCGGCACTGTTTTATTTTTCCAACACCGAGTTGCAGCAACCTTCAGCTGGCGAATTGGCCAATCATTTAGCACCATTTAAAGTGTCGGTGAAAGATCACTTGTCGGCCCTTAGTTTAATTGGCAATAAAACCGCAACACATTGGTTCGAGCAAGTCAGTCGCTATTGCGATACTCACTACCCGCAAAAGTACAAGATGTGTTTTAAAGACGCAGAGCGTGGTCAACTCACTTTGATGGTGGAAGGGCACGATGAATTACTTTTTGCGCAACAGTTGCATCGAGGTCTGGTCGAAGAAAATCATCGGGACGCCTGTTTTTCTGAACATTGGAGTCAGTTCGTTGAGCGTTAGGCTTAGGCAGGTTACTTTGCTCTAGCGATTTGGTTTGTAAAACTTGGGCTGTCGTACGCAATGTTTATTCTGTGTGCGACTGTCTGACTTTTTGCACGACTTGTATTACGGATCGCTAATGCCTTAAACGTACATCCATTTGATCAACAATTTCGGCCCAGTCAGAATCGTCGGCAATGGCCTCGATAATAAACTTTTGTTGTTGCTCACTAAGAAACGGTGCTCGCGATAAACTTTGGTTGGGTTTCAATTTATGTTTTTTAAAAAACTGTTCTATCGCTTCTTCCGAACTGGGCAACCCAAGTTGAGTGAATAGTTCGGTCATGGGGTGAAACTGCTGCTCCATAAAAGTTTTACTCCTATTGCTTTTGTTGAGTCATTTCATTGTTGGATTATGTTTAAAGTATAGTCAAAGTCGGCGAAGGCTTTATTCTTTTTGAACGTAAAAATAGTTAGTTTTAGAGGCTTTACTTTTAAATTATAAGGGCGGTTCAATTCTGGTCTTTGGTGAACAATTGAATACCTAGCCATGGTTTAAGCCGGTGATGATAGCTGTGACTCAATGTAATGAGTGACACTGCGCCCCAGTGCTTCGAGGTGATAACCTCCTTCAAGAAAAGATATTAAACGTCCCTGACAATATTTTTCGGCAACGGTCGTTAGTGCGCGACCGAAAAAGGCGTAATCTTCATCTTCGAAATTAAGGCTTGCGAGCGGATCGTCCCGGTGTGCGTCAAAGCCTGCCGAAACCAGAATGATGTTGGGTTGAAACCGAGCCAGTTGCGGTATTATTGTTTTTGTCCAAAGCGCACGGACGGTGGCACTACCGGTACCGGCATTGAGAGGATAATTACATACATTGCTTGCGCTCGCCGGTACGCCGGATCCCGGGTAGAGTGGGTGTTGAAACGTCGACGTAAACTGAATCTGTTCGACTCCGGCAACGATGTCTTCGGTTCCGTTGCCATGGTGAACATCGAAATCGACTATGGCAACACGTTCGATCGACTCATGCTGAAGGGCGTGTAACGCGGTAATGGCAATGGCATTGAACAAACAAAAGCCCATGGCCTGGTCGCTTTCGGCATGATGCCTTGGCGGACGAACGGAGCAAAAGGCAACACGATCACCGGTGTTCAAAATTTTCTCTAAAGCCATTAATCCGGCTCCGGTAGCGTAAAGTGCAGCATCCAGACTGAAAGGGTTCATCTGGGTATCGGCATCCAGTATTGCGTATCCTTGTGTTGGTGACGACTCAAACAGATGAGTGATCATGGCGTCAGAGTGGGCAATGCCGAGTTGCGAGCGATTGGCTTTGCAGGCTTCTAAGTGGTTTAACGATGACCAGATGCCGCGTTGCTCTAAGTGTTGTTCGATGGCACTTAGTCTGCGAGGTGATTCGGGATGCGCGTCACCCATTTCGTGTCGTTTACAGCTGGGGTGTGATATAAAATACATACACCGTTCCTGTTTTCTTGATAGTTAAAAGGCATCATTATGAAGCGACGCAGGTTGCTCAAAACTGGCATTTCATCGGTTGCCGTTCTTTCGGCGGGTACTGTCGGCTGGAGCGTACTGAACAGTCCTTCAGCCAGTGCCTTTGCCTCATTGCAAGAGGTGGTGGCATTCATCGAACGATTGCCTGAGTCATCGATTATTGAGTCTAGAGGTGAATGGA
Organism: Pleionea sp.; assembly: GCA_052032335.1. Taxonomy (GTDB): domain Bacteria; phylum Pseudomonadota; class Gammaproteobacteria; order Enterobacterales; family Kangiellaceae; genus Pleionea. Next base: position 6,897 of record JBPEWV010000024.1, read on the forward strand.
ACGCGTTTCAAATAGTGACCCACTTGCGTCAGAGCATTAATTATTCAATGACGGGCTTTCCCGAGCACAAGCCGGAATGGTTTAAAGCGACTCTGGGCGGATTGGCGTTTCATTTATTCGCCTTAAAAGGCGCCACCACACATGGACTTTCCACACCCATTCCCGGTGCCCGGGAGCTAGAGCCGCTCGGTAATGCAATGGATGCTCTGATGCAGTTAAAAAAGGATATTCAGACGCTGCTGCTAACGAAGCAACTTGAACCGCATTTTGCTTATGGCGCGCTAAACAAGGAACAATATGAGTTGGCGCAACTGTTTCATATAAATGAACACTTTACACAGCTTAGGTTTCAACAAACAGCGTTGAACCCGTGATGCTCAAAGAATATTGGGTATCGGACAATCAAGGTAATTGCAGACCGCACGGATCAGCATAAATTCTTCGGGGCCTATGCGCTGATCGCTGGCGATTGCCTGTGCTAATGCATCAATGACAGGTTGTTTCAATAAAGGATTAAGTTTGCTAAGCGTGACCAGCGCTTTATGAAAATGATTGGCATTGAATGGCTTGATGCTTTGCTGAGTAATTGTAATACCAAAGCCTTGAGCAAGCGATTGAAGTAGGGTTAATTGCGCTTCCTTATTTTTTCGGGTTTGCTGTACGAAAGTGGTTAGAACCAACACTAATTTTGATTCAACTTTTCGAAAACTGTTGATGCTAGATTGAAAGGGCTGGTCGTCGGTCGCACTGCGTAAACACAGGGCGAAGATGACGTACTCCTGTAACGACACCTTTCGGTCAATGTCCACCAGTTGTTTGCATTGGTGAATGAAGTCTTGCCGCGCTTGTTTCGAATAATTAGCGATCCGCGGCAAAGCGAGTTCCAATAGTAAGTATTGTTGCGGTAATTTTTGTTGGCTGAGAGAGGGTAATATTTGAATGACTTTATTCAGTGCTTCTTCGTCAAACCATTGCATGGCGTGCTCGATGATTTCAGCACGGGGTAGCGTGTTGTTTAATATCAGCAAGGCAAAAACTAAATGTTTCGCAGAGTTCCCTTCGTCTTTGTCTCGGGCAATGTTGCGTAACTGACGAGGCAGTTGCAATATTTGCACTTGCGTGCGATTCAGATTGTCGGCGGCAACCTCGCCGACACTGCTCGATAACCGACTGGCTGCCAAGGAACCTGTCGCTCCTGAGCCAGCAAACGCTGTTTCAGCTCCGCGCTCAGTATTGTCTTCGTACAACGATCGGGGCCGATTGTTTTGCCCGACAGGTGATTGCGGTTTCGAGGAGTGTGCTTGTGGTAAATCGATGGGCGCAGGTACAAAATTTGGGTCGATTTTATCGATACGCTCACTGATCGGGGGATGCGTCGCCAACAACCCGCTGAACAGATTGAGTTTTTGCGATCGCTCAAAGCAAAGGTGGCTTAATTCTTCAGCTGATCGGCTCTGCAATACCGAGCCTTCAGTATCGATGGCTATTTTATACAGCGCGTTGCTGATTCCGCTGTTATCCCGAGTGTATTGAACGGAAGAAGCGTCGGCTAAAAATTCTCGTTGTCGCGAAATGGCTGCTTTGATCAACCGTCCGAAAAAAAGACCGATTTAGCCAACCGCTAACAGTGCAAATCCGACAAAAGCAGCTCGGCCTCCGCCACGACTTCGGTTGCCGATAAGGCCCGAGCGACGGGGGCGCGAACTGGAGTGGGTCAAGAACTCTCCAACCTGCCCGATCACCAGAATTCCCGCGAGCACGCCGATCAGATAAATATTCAGTTTCATATCGCCGTTAAAAATATGGCTGAACTCATGGCCAATAACGCCTTGCAACTCTTGTCGGTTTAACTTTTCCAGGCAACCTCGTGTTACCACCAGGCAGGTATTGTGTGGTTCTGTTCCGGCGACAAAGGCATTGATAGACGATTCGTTATCCATAACGAACAAACGTGGTAAGGTGATCCCTGAGGCAATTGACATTTCTTCAACCACATTAATCAGTCGCCGCTCACTGGAATCTTTGGTGGTTAGGCTGATGGCGCGTGCTCCGGCCATTTGTACTGCTTTTAAACCACCTTTTGAACGCAGCTGAATCCAGCGCAGTAGACTGGTGAAGCCAATAACTGCAAGTGTACCAGCGGTAATTGACAGGCTCAGAGGGTGTAGCCAATAGGCCGACAAAGGCATGCAATAGTAGCTGCTAAAACAGGCTGCGTAGTAAATGGCAAGGTTTAGCAGTAAAACAATGGCGAAAACGGCAATAACGAAAAGTGCTGTTAGCTTTTTGGTTTGCGACCTCGCCTGTTTTTGATGCTCGAAGAAGTTCATGAAAGAGGAATGTTTCCGTTCTTAAAAGGAAACCTTCATCGCTTTCTTGACGTCAAGTTCTTCAACTTCGAATAACTGGGCTTGCTGAAAGTTAAACTTTGCGGCGATAACGTTATTGGGGAATTGTTCCCGGTAGGTATTGTAAAACATTACCGAATCATTGTAAGACTGTCGGGCGAAGGCCACTTTATTTTCAGTGGCAGTCAATTCTTCCATCAGGTTCAGCATGGTCTGATTGGCTTTGAGATCGGGGTAGTTTTCCATTACCGCGAGTAGCTTGCCCATAGCACCTGTCAGTGCCGCTTCTGCTCCCATCAGTTTTTGGATCGACTGTGCGTCGGTCGGATCAAGCGATGCTTGCTTGGTTGCGGAGACCGCATCAGCGCGTGCCGAAGTCACCGACTCCAACGTTTCACGCTCATGTTTCATATATCCTTTGGCGGTTTCCACCAGGTTCGGAATCAGGTCATGTCGACGATTCAGTTGCACATCAATTTGCGAAAAAGCGTTCTTGAAACGATTTTTCAGTCCCACCAGCTTGTTGTAAATGGCAACAATATAAAAGATGATTAGGACAATCACCGCCAAAATAATCCACTCCATCGTAGACTCCTGTTAATTGGTCACTTTCAGTCTTTAAGACCGTCGATTTCTCGGCGCAAATTAGAGCTAGGATCGGTCACAATGCGCTCCAACGTTTTTACCCGATCTTCGAGTTCATTTAACCGCTTCAGTTTGTCCTCCAGCGCTTTGCTGTGTTTCCCATTATCCGATTTGTTTTTCAAATATTGCTTGGCGACTTCGGCAGCCATAACGATACCCGTAATCACGGCTATCCACTTAAATAACTCCATGGTTTATCCTCTATATTGCAGTCCGATCTGGAGGAACCGCTTGCTACACGTTATAGTAACTTTATCAATTACTTACCAAAAATGTAGGGCATAGTGAGCGGCGACTCTAAAGACACTATTCAGCTTAGTACACAGAACCGCAATTTTCTTACAGCGGAATCGGGAAGTCGTTGGCAAAAAATCTGCGAACAACACCCGCAAACTGCCGAATCGATAAACACCCAAGTGAGACAATATTTGAGTGATGCGTGTTTGCTTAGCCCTTTTATCGGTCGTGTTCTGGAACGTGAGTTGCCCTTTTTTGTGCAATGGATTGACGACCAAGGTTTAACCGAAAACTTTGATTACGCAGCTATAAAGTCGGATCTGGAACAGGAGCTGAAGTCTGTTACAAACGATGCCGCAGCAAAACTCAGTTTGCGACGTTGGCGAACTCGCTGGTTTGGTTTGATTGCCATTCGCGGATTGATTTCGAACATATCGATCGAACAAGAATTTCGCGATATATCTCATATTTCCGATGCCTTAATTCTTGCTGCCTACGAATGGTTGTATCCTGCCATGTGCCAACAGTGGGGGCGTCCCGAAACCGAAGCGAAAACATCTATGCCACTGCTGATTGTCGCTATGGGTAAATACGGCGGCTTCGAGCTTAACTTTTCATCGGACGTTGATTTGATTTTTTATTTTCCGGAAGACGGAGAAACAAAGGGTGGTCGACGCAATCTGGAACATCAGACATTCTTTACCCGGTTGGGTCAGCGGTTAATCGATTTGTTGGCCGATGTCACTCGTGACGGTTTCGTGTTTCGCGTTGATATGCGGCTCAGACCTTATGGTGACAGCGGACCTTTGGCCATGAGTTTTGATGCTGCTGAAGATTATTATCAAGAACAAGGGCGCGAGTGGGAGCGCTTTGCCATGATAAAAGCCCGGGTAATCAATCCGGAATCTGAGTTCAGCCATTCTTTTGCAAAAATGATTCAGCCGTTTGTGTATCGCCGTTACATCGACTTCGGTGTGCTTGAGTCGATTCGCAGCTTGAAGTCAAAAATAGAAACCGAAGTCAGGCGCAAAGGTCTCGACGACAACATCAAATTGGGTTCGGGCGGTATTCGCGAAGCAGAATTTATTGTGCAATCACTTCAACTGGTGCGCGGCGGACGAATGAGAAATTTACAGCAACGCAGCTTTGTCGAAGCATTGCGACAACTGGAACAACTGAAGATGGTTGAGCCCAAGGTGGCGACCGAGTTGCTGGAGGCTTACAAGTTTTTGCGAAAAGTGGAGCATGTGTTACAGCAAATCAATGACGCGCAAACCCAACGACTGCCGGAAGGTGACATCGATAAAGTCCGTTTATCGAGTGCCATGCGTTTTGCCAGTTACCCAACGTTTCATCAAAAATTGGAGCATCATCGTCAAGTGATCGCCCGCGAGTTTACATTGTTGTTTCGTTCCGAAGAAGAACAGCAAGACACTAAAGAAAGCTTTAATCTGGAGCTGATCGAGAAAGAAGACTTTGTTCGTTGGTATCAAGATCACGAGTCCGAAGAAGTCGATGCCATATTGCAAAGGCTGGGTAAATTCGCCAGTTCGAATCACTTTCAGCAATTGTCGTCTCGAGGCAAAAATCGCCTTGAAAGCTTATTTCCTAAACTTCTCAAAGCGCTTTCTGAAGAAGAAAAGCCGTCCGTAACACTGGAAAGAGTACTCAGTCTATTACGCTCGGTGACTCGGCGTACCGCTTACTTGGTCTTATTGGAAGAGAACCCGCCGGTGCTGGAACATTTGATCAAACTTTGCGGGCAAAGTAAGTGGGTGAGTGAACAACTGTCACAGTTTCCCTTATTGTTGGATGAGCTGCTGTATCCAGCGGGGCTTTATCAACCACTGATGACGTCAGACTTACGTCTCGAATTACGTCAGCAAATGTTACGTATCGAGCCAGATGATGAAGAGCAACAACAGGAGCAATTGAGGATCTTTAAGCAGACCCACGAGCTCCGTGTTGCAGCCGCAGTATTAAACAATACCATTGACGTTAAAAATGCCAGTCGTTATTTGAGTCAAATTGCTCAGGCCATACTGGAGAGTGTTTTAAATTTATCCTGGCGAAAATTGTGCTCGCGGTACGGTGTGCCCAGTGTAGAGAACGCAAGTCCGGATCAGTTGTCCGGGTTTGCTGTGATTGCCTATGGCAAATTTGGCGGTGAAGAATTAGGCTTTGGCTCCGATCTGGATCTGGTTTTTTTATTTAACGCCGAACCGGAAGGGCTGACACAGGGCAATAAATCGATCTCGCATAATCAGTTTTATACCCGACTTGCGCAGCGGGTGATTAACACGCTGAACATTCGAACCCTGTCGGGCGTGCTCTACGAAGTCGACATGCGGTTACGACCATCGGGCAGCTCCGGTCTGCTGGTGAGCTATACTGAAGCATTCGAGGAGTATCAGTGGAACGAAGCCTGGACCTGGGAACATCAGGCGTTAACCCGAGCCAGAGTGGTGGCTGGTGATAAACAACTTAAGAATTGGTTTGCTAAGTTTCGTTTGAAAGTGATAACTCGCGAGCGTGATAAGGCCAAAATAAAATGCGATGTGGTCGAAATGCGTCAGAAAATGCGCCAGTCGCTGGACAAAAGTAATCAGGAAAAACTTGACTTCAAACAATGTCCCGGCGGAATGGTGGATATAGAATTTATAGCGCAATATTTGTTGTTAACGCATGGTGCAAGCTACCCTGATGAAGTCTGGTGCAGCCGAACCACGCGACAATTCGACCGACTGGCCGAGTTAGGTGTTATCGATAGTCAATTGGCTGAGCGGTTAATTGAAGCCTATCGGTTTTATCGGCGACTGAATAATCGACTGGTATTAACCGGGCAAAAAAAGCTGGTCAGGCAAAAAACCATCGCCAGGCAACAAGCACAAGTCATCGCTTGCTGGGAACGGTTTTTTCCGGATCAATCAAATTGCGAAGAAGGGGATGTATGAACGAATCAACCGAACCACTGCAAAATAGTTCCGAGCAAGGTAAAGCGGAACAACACAATGCGGAAACCGGCTCGAGTAATAATGATGTTATATGGGTCTCGAAAGATCAACTGCCGCTGAGTTGTCCCATGCCCGATGGTGAACTCTGGAACATGCACCCCAGAGTGTATCTGGAGATAGAGAAAAACGGTCGCATTCAGTGCCCCTATTGCGGTGCCCACTATCAATTAAAGGAATAAAATCGGGTGCACAAACTGTTGCTTAAATGGAGTTATTTTGCCACCCATTCTCAAGGCTATCAGTCATGGAAGCAACGGTTGCGACAGTTAATTATTGAACCGCACTCCAGGCAACGCAAATGGTTCGAT
>JBPEWV010000025.1:0-49183 GCA_052032335.1 Pleionea sp.
CGCTTCGCTCGGCCGATAAAATACTTTGCTCCAATCGCGCCGCTTCACGCATTCTCGAAATCATATCGCTCATTCGATTAATGCCACTTTGTGCATGACGCAATGCGTCTTTTATCGAGTCGTCTCCCAACGAATCGTCTTTCGATAAAGCAATATTATCGATGGAAGACCGAACAACCGCTATCGGAGTTCGTAATTCATGCGCCAGACGAGACGCCAGTTTTTCCATATATTCGTTGTACTCTTTCAATCGCACACTCATTTGAGAAAAACTGCGCGACAAATCACCAATTTCATCGGAAGTCGACTCTGGCGAAATCATGTTTTTGATTCGACCGTGCTGATCAATCGCATTTTGCGTGCTGCGATTTAACCGCATTATTCGTTGTGTCAATCGCGAAGCCATAATAATTAAACTGACAATCACCACCAATAAAATAAACAATGTGGAATTCACGTAAATGTTCATCGCCTTGCGCTGAATCACCTGAATCGCAGCGACGGTTTCTTCAACCACAACCACACCAGTGACTTCGCCCTGCTTCAATATGGGATAAGCAACCAGAGCAATCGCGGTTTCTGTCCCTACGACCGATTCCAATGTCGTACCAATTTGCCCGTTCATGGCTTGCCTCACCGCAGGAATGTTCAGTTCAATTGCCCGAGCTCTTGGATCGTTAAACCCGCTCATTGGTGGTGCCAATAAAAAATGAATCAGTGGATTAACTTGACTCAGCGATATCGAAGGTTCCAAGCTGCCTTTGCGCGCTTGCACCTGCCCACTGGCATCCAGAACCCATATCCGTTTTCCATCCTGAATTTGCAGTTCGCCCAATTGTTGTTCCAGTTTTTTATCAGGCCATAGCAATGGATTAAATCGTCGCTCAGGAACACTCGATAATTCGCTCAACTGGTTGGATCGCGGATTATAATTTTTGATCCGAACGGCCACCGCCTCCCATTGCTGAGTTAATGGCAACTTAAACTCCAGCGTGTAACCCAGATTACTTTCCTGCCACTGGGCATCGGATAACCAGAAAGTCACTTGCTCGGGATTTTCCACAAAGGGTCGTATAAAACCCACTGCAACCGGGGAAAAGTTCAAGCCAACGATTTGCCCCTGAGCATTTTTCAATTCTATTAACACCTGATCGCTTAAGGCGTATTTGTCATAGACTTCGCGATAACTCGGTGAATCGTCAACGACCGATACCACCCCGTATAAGTATTGATCGTCACTGCGAAAGTTAATCGTTGCCCGGCCAGACTTCTGACCAAGAGTTTGTGCGAATCCTTCAACGCTTAGCCAGTCGTCATAAAATCCATCGATCGCAATAGCACCTTCAAGCGACGATACAAAAAATCGACGGCCTGAGTTATATAACGGTTGCGCTGGCTTATCGTCTTGAAGATTTTGATGCTTCAAGGTAAAGGCAATCGTAGACGCGTAACTGGACAAGTTGTCGAGAAGATTATCGACCAAAATTTGTTCCAATTGCTTTAAAAACCCAACGCTTAAAAATGGAATTGAGATTAGCGCCAGCGAAAACACCAACAACTTTCGCTTAAGCGTCCAAAAGCGTTTTAACATTGAGCGATCCGACTCATACTTTCCATCGATACCCCATACCGTATACCGTATCGATACAGTCAAAAGTCTCATCTTGCTGAATAAATTTTTTCCGAATACGTTTTACATGAGACGTTATAGTTGAATCATCAACAACCACGTTAGCGGTATCCATCAATTGGTCTCGCGTTTTTACATGGCCGGGTGTTTTGGCTAATGCATGAACCATCCAGAATTCGGTGAGGGTTAAATCGACAGGTTGGTCTTGCCAGAAGGTTTTGATTCGATCCAGATCAAGCCTTAATGGCCCCACTTCAATTTGTTCACACTGCTCTACTTTCATCTCCAAGGCTTGGATGCGTCGAAAAAGCGCCGCCACCCGAGCCATAAAATGCGGTAAGCTGATGTCTTTGGTGATGTAGTCGTCAGCCCCAAGACGCAACCCCGAAATCACATCAAAGTCGGAGTCCATTGCGGTTAGAAAAACAATGGGTAAAGATTCTGACTGTTGACGCAACCACTGACAAAGCTCGAACCCGCCTTCGGGTTTATCGCCCAGTCCAACATCCAGAATAGCTAAATCGGGCAGTCCCTGACTAAATCCCTGCTTGGCTTCTTCCACCGAAGTAAACGCCGATACCTGATAACCGTACTTTTCCAGAGCACTGGTGTAATTTTCACGAATGGCCTTTTCATCTTCAACCAGTGCAATTCGTTTTGCCATGGATGTTTTTCTCCCCATTTATCAGATTATCTACAGCGGTCACCAATAATGCCATATTGTCGCCACATTCTCTAAGCGCTTCGCCATTTTTCGACCATTAAATTGACCACTGGTTTCGCTTTAATACAACTGTGCCACGTAACAAGGCACCAATAACCGACCCGAAGAGAGGAAAGCGAATACTGACCCAGTTTCGCCATACGCCAGGGAAGGCCCTTAACAACTTAAAGATTATGAATCACAGAATGAATGAGGATAAAACCATGAAAAAAACCTTTATTATCGCAACCATCGTTACCGCAGTAATGTCTCAGTCACCTTCAGCTCACGCAGAAAATGACACTGAAAAAGGCGTTGGCCTGGCCAGTGGCGCATTGGTGGGTGCCGCAGCCGGAGGTCCTCTGGGATTTGTTATCGGTGCCGCTTTGGGCGGTCTGATCGGTGACGAAGTCGGCAAAGCAGGACAAGTCGACGAACTGAAAACAGAATTAACACAAACGCAAAGCCGAAAAATACAATTAGAACAGGAACTGGCCGAATTAAAAGAAAAAGCCTCGGTAAAACGCAGCGACAATGTACTGGCCGGTTCTGAGATGTTACAAATGGATCTGATGTTTCCAACCAACGTCACCGGGCTCGACGACAATGATCACAAACGCATCGAACAATTAGCGAGCTTTCTAAATCGTCACCCGGGCCTGACCGTAAAACTCGATGGCTTTGCCGACCCCAGAGGTAAAAAAGAAGAAAACAAGAAGCTAAGTGAGCAACGGGTCGAAACTGTAAAACGAATCCTTGTCAGTCAGGGAATCAATGAAGAACGCATTTTATCAACCGCCCACGGTGAAGAAAATTCACTCGCCCCAGATGGCGACCTGGACGCTTACGCGATGGAGCGTCGAGTCAGTATCCGATTTTTTCCTCAATCGGAGCAGACCTTTGCCGCCAATCAGTAATCAGGCCAATCAGTAAAAAAGAGGAATAAACAACCAAAGCCTCTCCACCCCTTGGGCAAGGCAGCGATACCCACCGACTCCTTGCCCTTTTTTGATTACCTTCGTTGATTATCTTAATGCGACGATGCGCATCGTCTCCCTGCCGTTTTTTTGATAACCTTGACGCTCTTTGTTCGTAGAGTTATCGCATGGAAATCGTTCAGTACTGCTGCCAAGAGCACTTGAAGCCGAACAGTGACCTTTATTACAGTTTATTTTATCTGCGTTACAAACACCCCCACTTGATTGCAAGGGGAGCATTGGTAAACGCATTATTATCCAGTCGGTTTGGCGCTTCCGATCCGGCAGTTTACAGTGCAAAACTTAACTGGTGGTCAGAATCCATCGCCGCAAAATCACAAAGTCATCCACTGCTACACTGGCTGCAGGAGCATGAGTCACCCTGGCTGCAACTGATGGCACCACCGCTGATTCGAGATTTAATCAACACGCCCGCCCAGCCCGACTCAAGTTACGGATTACCGCTGTTTAATTCACTTGGCAACATAATGATGAGTGTTTTGGACGAGCCAGCGGACAGCTTAGATAAAAGCAAATTCGTTGCTCATTACTGGTTATTCAAACACTTGGTTTTACAAGGGCAGGTTGCCAGCTTTCACCAGCCCGATCTGCAACAACTGCTGAGTCGATCCGATGAGCTGCTCGTCAGTCGTAATAACTCTCTACCTTCACTCGCATTTATCAAACTGGCGAATAACTGGTTGCGTCATAACCAATTATTGTTTGAGAAACAATCCATTTACGAACCCAGCGAGTTTCGAAAAATGTGGTCGGTCTGGAAGACCAGAACATTTGGGCACTACCGTACCGACAATCATCAAAGTTAAACCAGACGCCTGATGCGACAATCGATATTGAGTGTTAAACTTTAACAATCATCCAGCATTCAAACTTTCACTCAAGGGTACTTACATCTCATGCCTGTAGACTTTCAACCCACAGACAATTGTTTAAAAGATAAAATCATTATGGTCACCGGTGCCGGTGATGGTATCGGTCGGGTTGCGGCACTCCATTACGCCAAGTATGGCGCGACCGTCATACTCTTGGGCCGCACCACCGAAAAACTGGAATCGGTTTACGATGAAATTGAGTCGTCCGGGGCACCCAAACCGGCCATCATTCCTATTAATTTATTGCACATGTCGCCCGAACAGGCTCAACAAATCGCAGAAACCGTGCAACAGGAGTTCGGGCGTCTGGATGGTCTGTTGCACAATGCCAGTCAATTGGGCGATATGTCTCCGATTGAAGGTTACGACGTTGAAACCTGGCACAAAGTAATGCAGGTGAATGTCAACGCGACTTTCTTGCTCACCAAATACCTGATCCCGGTTCTCAAAGCTTCAAACAGTGCATCAATTATCTTCACCAGCTCTGGCGTTGGTAACCAGGGGCGCGCTTACTGGGGTGCTTACTCGGTATCCAAGTTTGCCACGGAAGGATTGTCGCAAGTACTCGCCGATGAACTTGAGAACACTTCTGTTCGGGTAAACACAATTAACCCGGGGGCGACACGAACAAAAATGCGGGCGGCGGCATTTCCTGCCGAAGACCCGATGGAGTTAAAAACCGCTGATGACCTCATGCCACTCTATTGCTACCTGATGGCTGACGAGAGTCAAAAAGTGAATGGGCACCGGTTTAACGGCTGACCGATCCGGTGAGCTTTTGCTGTTGTACGAACTCGCGTTACTAAATCATCAATTTAAGTCGCCGCATCGTGTTACAGAACCCGTTGCGCCTGTCATATGAAGCCATGGCGATCGCACCAAATCACGACCATCGGACTGCCCATTTGCTCGGCAGTCCATTGCCGCCCGCGCCAGAGAACTGCCTACTTGTAAGCCACATCCTCTGGTTTGCGGCAATCTACCGAGCTCAAAACAAGTCAAAATTTTGACCCCAAAGTCGCCAGTAGAACCCAACAGTAATTTAACCTCATGTTTTAATTGACTATTTTATCGTTCAAAGCCATTTGGCACACAAATCGCATTAATCTTGGTGTGTTGAATCAGAAGTACCCAAGATTATGGAACTCGCGTTTAGAAAAACCATCGGCTCTGAAGCCACCAAACTCGAATACATCGCGCAATATATGAACCAACCCGGTGATGATTTGCTGGTTGCCGCTCAGGCGATGTCTTACAAGCTGCAACAGACTCTGGATGTCGAAGTGTTGCTGTCCACCTTTTGCGAACACGCTTCTATTATTATTCCTTGCCAGAGTGTTGCGTTTCGTAACGACGAGCAACAATTGTTTGTTTATCATGGCGAGAAACATGAGTTCCAATGCCAATACTCGCTTGAGTTAGAAGACAGTCAACTGGGTTTCATCGAGTGCACGGCTAACCGACCCTTTTCGGAAACCGAATTAATGCGACTTGAGCATTTGCTCAGTTTACTGCTGTTTCCATTACGCAACGCACTGCATTACAACTTGGCGGTTCAAAATGCCCAGCGCGATCCGCTGACCGGCCTTGCCAATCGTACTGCGTTCGACTTTGCGGTCGAAACTGAAATCAGTCGGGCAGAACGGCATGGTCACAGATTGTGCATGTTGGTTGTCGATATTGATCATTTCAAGTCCATTAATGACACCTATGGTCACCTGGCCGGTGATGAAGTACTGAAGCAGGTATCCAAATCACTGCAGGCAGCGGTTCGAAAAGAAGACGTAGTATTTCGATACGGTGGAGAAGAGTTCGTCATTCTACTTAATGCTACCGACCTCCCCAATGCCCGGTTAACCGCCGAAAGAATTCGTATGAAGCTGGAGTCAGAAAGCATCAAAGCAATGAATTTAACGGTCCCTGTCACGGCCAGCTTGGGCATTTCAGAATGGCAACAGGGCGAATCGGGTAATACGCTTTTCCACCGTGCTGATCAGGCCCTATATCAAGCCAAGTCGTCAGGTCGCAATCAGGTAAGAGCAGCGTAAGAGTTCAGTAATCTTTCTCTACCCTTTAAAAAATTTAATCCTTGCCGATTCTGTATTGAACATCGCCATTGAAAAGTCCAATCTCATAAAGAAATTGATTCGTTCAGCAAAGGTTCAGTATAAATTTACAAGAATCCCTGTTAGCGCGTAGAATACAGGCCCTTAAAGCCTGTTATTTTGTATTGATAGAGTGATAAACGCTCTTACTATTCCTTAAACTGGGGATTATTGATGGATTTTCGTTCAAAGTTTGGTCAGTGGATTGCAACAATCACTCTACAAAAAACATCCATTGTCTTAACACTTCTAACGCTCGTCGTTTTAACTTTAACTTTTAAGCTTACCGATTTTCGACTCGATGCTTCTGCCGATTCGTTGCTGTTAGAAAACGATCCATCATTGACTGAGTATCGAAAAACCTATCTGGAATACGGCAGTGACGATTACCTCTTCCTGTTGTTTGACCCGGCCGATGAATTGTTTCAACAGAAAAATCTGGATAATCTGGCGAGTTTACAAAAACAAATCGTTTCATTAGAAAATGTCGAGTCGGTAACCTCTATTTTGGACATACCGTTATTCGATCCTGAAGAAGCCGATATATTTACCGTCGAGCGACAAACAACCACGCTTCGCGAAGGCAAATTTGATTTGCAAGAAGCGAAACAAATCTTGACTCAAAATCCGATATACAAAAATTTAATTTTATCCGCTGATGGTAGCTTGACGGCGTTGCAAATCAATCTAGCAATTCCCGACTCGTTAAAAAAGGCGATTCGAGAACTGACCGAGTTTCAAGTTAAATACGCTGGCCAACCATTAACCGAAGAACAACTGCTTGAAAAACAGGCACTACAACTGAACGTTCGACAACAAAACAACCAGTACAGCAACGTAACTGGCTCAGTGATTAATGATGTACGCAGTATTATTGCAGCCGGCCCCGACAACACGCGACTTTTCTTAGGTGGCGTTCCCATGATCGCCCACGACCTGATGGAATACGTTCAAAACGATCTGGTTGTGTTTGGTAGCGCCATATTCATTATTCTTGTTCTGATCTTAACGCTGATATTTCGTCAATTGCACTGGATCGTTTTACCGCTCGGTATCTGCAGTATTGCGGTACTCAGCATGGTGGGGTTACTGGGTTGGTTGGACTGGCCGGCAACCGTTATCTCTTCCAACTTTATTGCATTGCTTCTGATCATGACGATGTCGTTGACCATCCATTTAATTGTGCGTTTTAGAGAATTATCTTTAACTCAGGAAAACGACTCGGTCTCGGAACGATTGAAAAATACCTTAAGCACGATGTTTATGCCATGCCTGTTCACCGCTTTAACCACCATGGTCGCTTTTGGCTCACTGGTCGTAAGTGACATTCGCCCGGTAAAAGACTTTGGCTTAATGATGTCTATGGGATTGGCTCTGGCTTTTGTTATTGCGTTTTTAACCTTCCCGATATTCGTAAAGCTAACCTATCGCAATAAGAAAGAAAAACAGCTCCAGTCCAAACTCACAGAGTTTACCTCAGCGCTAGGACGTTGGACGTTAAAGAATAACACCATCATATTAATTGCTGCCCTGGCAATAACCGCCTTCGCATCCACCGGGCTTACCCGCTTAAGCGTCGACAATAAGTTCATTGACTACTTCCGATCGCATACCGAAATTCATCAAGGCATGAAAACCATCGATGAAAAGCTAGGTGGCACAACGCCACTGGACATTGTTATCAAATCGGATGCTCTGATCAAAGTGCCTGAGGTGGCCGAGTTTGATGACGGCTTTTCCGAATTTGAAGACGAAGAAAAACCGGTACCACCCGCGTTTACCCGCAATGGCGTCGAAGCCATCGCCAACGTGCACAGTTATCTAGAGCAATTTGACGTCAGCGGAAAAGTACTCTCTTTAACGTCAAGTTTCCGTTTGTTGAATGATTTGAATGGCGGCAAAAACTTGGATGACTTTTTACTCGGCTTATTTTATAAGCGCATGTCACCCGATATAAAACGTCAGCTGGTTGAGCCGTACCACAAAGAAGACGGCTCGGCGATTCATTTCAATATTCGGATGATCGACTCACATCCAAACCTGAAACGAAGCCAGTTCCTGGAAACATTGCACCAACATTTTCAAAACGACCTTAAGTTGTCAAAAGACGATTACACCATAACCGGAATGTTCGTACTCTATAACAACATGCTGGCAAGTTTATTTGACTCACAGATTAAAACCATCGCAACTGTATTTTTAGCCATTTTAATCATGTTTATTTTTATATTCCGATCGTTCCATCTGGCGATTCTCGGTTTAATCCCCAATGCTCTGGCAGCGGCGATGGTGCTTGGCGCGATGGGCTGGTTCGGTATTCCTCTCGATATGATGACCATCATGATTGCTGCAATAGCCATCGGTATCGGGGTCGACAACACCATTCACTATGTGTTCCGATTCCGCCGAGAGTATGCAACGCGAAAAGACTATGCCGCTTGCGTGCAAGCCTGCCACGACTCGATTGGCAAGGCCCTGTATTACACCTCGTTAACCGTAATTGCCGGATTTTCCGTACTGGTCTTTTCCAACTTTGTGCCTACCATTTACTTCGGCATTCTGACGAGTATCGCAATGGCAACGGCGCTGCTTGCTAACTTGACCTTATTGCCACGTTTAATCCTCTGGTTTAAACCACAAATTCCGGCACTCGATAATAATCGTTAATACAAAAGAAATCGGCTTGTTCTAAAACAAGCCGATTTCGAAGTTAAAAAAAAATAACTTTTTTTTAGTTTATTTGCCGGAAGTAAAGCGCACGCCTAAAAAGATTCGATCTTGCTCAAACCAACGATCCGCATCCAACGTAATGGCAAAAGTCGGTGACGTGTAGTAATGAAGTCCTACCCGGTAACCAACATCATCGACACCTTCCCTATTAAATTCGGTCTGGTTGTATTCCAGATTCAGCTCAAGCTGACGGGATAAACGTTTGCGCCAACCGAGTTCGTAGCGGGTGAATTCGTCGTCCAGCTCAGGAACATCCAACTCGACTTTCGAATAACCAAGATACATTAACGAACTGGCGGCACTTCCCCAGAAAAAACCGCCACCTAAAGCTTTCGATGTGTAACCCGAGTCGCTGGTATCGCCATCCAGTGACAGACGATCGTAACTAACGTATAAACCATTTTTTATTGGCAACTGAAGTTTGAATTGCTCGCCATCCAAATCTGGATCATCGGCTTTAACGTAACTCAAATCAATGATTGCCATATGCGGCTGGGTTGCCGCGACAAATGGACTTGCGACTAAAAACAGAGCGGTGATTAATTTATTTTTCATTTCAGTCTCACAGCGTTTATCAGTTAATTGCCATTAAATCATAAAATGCGATGGATGGGGGACTAATAAATGACTTTAGGGTAAACCGTTGACACATTTTAACCGTTTAAAAATAAAAACCTTCACATTGATGGTCGAGACGTCTTTTTAACCACAAGCAATTGCTCTATAATGCTTGCATCTGCTCTCGGGGTGCCCGAATGGCTTTCCATTCATCGTGCTGAGATGCTTCACCAATTCGGTGACATGCAAACCCGTAGAACCTGATCCGGCTAGTATCGGCGTAGGGATGAGCGAAAAACTCGATGATTGCTTTTATTGTGTTTTATCCTACCGGGATCCCACAAACCATTCATCGACCCGCCCTCTGCGCCTCACAAGAATTAAGTGAGGAATATCATGAACAGCAAAGCCCCTATCGACGCACAGACGTCACATCGCATCACACGAACACCATTACCTGCGAGCACAAAAGTCTACATAGCATCACCCAATATGCCACAGGTAAAAGTCCCGATGCGACAAATCAACCTGACCGATGGTTCGCAAGTTACACTTTACGATACTTCAGGCCCATACACCGACCCTTCAGTTGAAGTCGATGTTCACCAGGGCTTAAAAAACCTGCGCAGTGGCTGGATCGAACAGCGCGATGATACCGAAGAATATCAAGGACGGGGCGTGAAACCGATCGACAATGGACACAGCGATGAATCCAAAGCCTTTCAATATTTTAATAGCAAGCTGCAACGCCAACCCCGTCGAGCCAAACCGGGGAAAAACGTCACCCAGTTGCATTACGCACGACAGGGCATAATTACTCCGGAAATGGAATTCATTGCCATTCGCGAAAACCAGACTCGAGAAGCAATTAATAACGAATTCAACACCAGCGAACGCAATCAGCGACTGAAAGGCAATGCCATGGGTGCCAACTTACAACCTATCACTGCCGAGTTTGTGCGCAAAGAAGTTGCCGAGGGTCGCGCCATCATTCCCGCCAATATCAATCACCCAGAACTCGAACCCATGATCATCGGGCGAAATTTTCTGGTGAAGATTAACGCCAACATTGGTAACTCAGCGCTCACTTCCAGTATCGAAGAAGAAGTTGAAAAATTGGTCTGGTCGATTCGTTGGGGCGGCGATACAGTTATGGATTTGTCCACCGGCAAACACATTCACGCCACGCGCGACTACATCATTCGGAATTCCCCCGTTCCGATTGGAACAGTACCCATCTATCAGGCACTGGAAAAAGTTAACGGGGTGGCTGAAGATTTAACTTGGGAAGTTTTCCGCGACACCTTGATCGAGCAAGCAGAACAAGGGGTTGATTACTTTACCATTCACGCCGGCGTGCTTTTACGATACGTGCCTCTCACCGCCGATCGCGTCACCGGAATCGTCTCACGAGGCGGCTCCATTATGGCCAAGTGGTGTATCGCACACCACAAAGAAAACTTTCTCTACACGCATTTCGAAGAAATCTGCGAAATTATGAAACAGTACGACGTCAGTTTTTCTTTGGGCGACGGATTAAGACCAGGATCGTTAGCAGACGCCAACGATGCCGCTCAATTTGGCGAACTCGAAACCTTGGGCGAACTCACAAAAATTGCCTGGAAGCACGACGTTCAAGTCATGATCGAAGGACCCGGCCACGTACCGATGCATATGATAAAAGAAAACATGGACAAACAGCTGGAGCATTGTCATGAAGCCCCCTTCTACACACTCGGTCCGTTAACCACCGACATTGCACCTGGCTACGATCACTTTACCAGCGGCATTGGTGCGGCCATGATCGGCTGGTTCGGTTGTGCCATGCTGTGCTATGTCACACCGAAAGAACATTTGGGTTTGCCCAATCGCGACGATGTTAAAGAAGGCATCATAACTTACAAAATAGCCGCACACGCTGCCGATATCGCCAAAGGTCATCCAGGTGCCCGTTATCGCGATGACATGTTATCAAAAGCGCGGTTCGAATTTCGTTGGGAAGATCAATTTAATCTCGGTCTCGACCCTGACCGCGCCAGGGAATATCACGACGAAACCTTGCCCAAAGACTCGGCAAAGGTCGCCCATTTCTGTTCCATGTGCGGTCCCAAGTTTTGCTCCATGAAAATCAGTCAGGAAGTACGAGATTACGCCGAACAGGGTATGCAGCAAAAATCGAAAGAATTTCTGGCCAAAGGTGCCGAAATTTATATTGAGCCATCGTAAAGCAGTAATTATTCGACCCGTACGAAAGGATGGTTGTTCAGATTAATGGTTGTGCAGGCTCGCCCTTGCGCAACTTAACAGCTTCAGAAAAGCTTAACGGCTTCTAAAAAACAAGTGACACTGAACGACGACTCCAAGCTTAGTTGTAGGGTAAAAAATAGGTGATGCATTGACCAATCAAAAGCTCAACATAGGAATTGCAGGAGCGGGAATCATGGGCCGACTTCTTGCTCTGCAACTGACTGATGCCGGGCACAAAGTCACTCTGTTTGACCAGAAAGCGATAAGCGACACCGATAGCGCATCCTTTACCGCGGCCGGCATGCTTACGCCCTACGCAGAAATTGAAACAGCAGAGATACCCATTTTTGCCATGGGACAAAATTCCATCGAATTGTGGAAAAAGCTGGTGAAACGTTTGGGCGACCATCTGGGATTTTATCAATACGGTTCGCTAATGGTAGCGCACGGCAGTGATCAAGCGGACCTGCTCAGTTTCAACCAACGACTTAATAGCAAACTTGCCGATGCAGCGGCGTCGGTCAAACCAATGTTAAGTCATGACCTAGCAGCGCTTGAACCTGAACTCGTCCCCACTTTTCGACAGGCAACTTTCCTGCCAGACGAAGCCTGGCTGTGCAGCCATCGTGTGATGAATCGACTGGCAACCGAGTTGCTCGAACTGGATGTCTGCTGGTATTCAAAAACATCGGTGACCGGGGTTAGCGCTCACACGATCCAAACTGCCCAACAAAGTTTTCACTTCGACTGGGCCATAGATGCCAGAGGCTTGGGCGCAAAGTCACAATGGTCAGAATTAAGAGCAGTTCGAGGTGAACTGATCGAACTGCAAGCACCGGAAGTCACCATTCGTCGTATGGTGCGACTGATGCATCCGCGTTATCGATTATATCTTGTACCACAATTTAGCAATGACCGTTATTTAATCGGTGCGACACAAATTGAAAGCAACGATACAGGTCCAATCACGGTGCGCTCAACCATGGAATTATTATCGGCGGTTTATTCCATTCATCCGGGGTTTGCCGAAGCCAGGGTGTTGAACTCTCGCACGCAATGTCGCCCGGCGTTGAACAACAATCTACCGTTAATTAAAACTTCTGATGGGATAATCCGGGTCAACGGATTATTTCGTCACGGTTATCTACTGGCGCCCACACTGGCACAAGAGATCGTAAACTGGATCAACAGCAGTGTGTCGTATCAATCGTCTTATACCAAACTTTTTCAACAGGTTGCATAAATGATTTCAATTCAGATTAATGGCGAAAATAAAATGATCGGTGAGCAAAACCTCGCCGCGATTCTCGAACAATACGCTGACGCAAAATCACCGTTTGCCATTGCGATTAATGAACAATTTATTCCGCGAGGTCAATACTCGTCCACGCAACTTAAGCCGGGTGATCGAGTGGAAATTGTCTCGCCCATGCAAGGTGGTTAATTTCAACTTTTCTCACTCAGAACATCACTTCAATTCAGGAAATCACTATGTGGCATCTCGCAAATCAACAATTGAAGAGTCGATTACTCATTGGCACTGCTCTTTACCCTTCACCAGAAATTATGCAGCAGGCCATTTTGGCTTCTGGCTCGGAAGTTGTCACTGTCTCACTCAGACGACAATTGAATCAGCAAGGCAACAATGACTTTTGGGCGTTATTGAAACAAATGGAAGTCAATCTTCTTCCGAATACTGCGGGTTGCCATACGGCCAAAGAGGCGATCGCCGTTGCGCATATGGCACGCGAAATTTTTGCGACGAACTGGATAAAACTTGAAGTCATTGGCGATGAATACAACTTACAACCCGAGCCCTTTGCTTTGCTTGAGGCAACGCGTGAATTAATTGCCGAAGGTTTTGAAGTGTTTCCTTATTGCACCGACGATCTGGTGTTATGCCAAAAACTGGTCGATGCCGGTTGCAGGATTCTTATGCCCTGGGGTTCCCCCATAGGTACCGGACGAGGATTAATGAATCCCTACGCCTTACGTACGCTGCGGCAACGCCTTCCCGATACTCAACTTATCGTTGACGCTGGTATTGGAGCTCCATCACATGCCGTACAGGCGATGGAGTTAGGATTCGATGGTGTGCTCCTGAATACCGCCATCGCTCAAGCAAACGATCCGGTATTGATGGCACAAGCTTTTAAACAGTCGGTACTTGCGGGCCGACTGGGTTTCGAAGCGGGTCGGATCCCCGAGAGAGATTTAGCGCAACCCAGCACTCCCACTTTGGGCACGCCCTTCTGGCAACAAACGCAATAGTTTACGATACTGTATAAGAACTTCGCAGGTACAGGAAAGCTGAATGACAAAAAAAGCCAAATCACCCGTGCGCCCCATTGTGCTCAATATAGCCGGCCATGACTCATCAGGAATGGCCGGGGTGTCTGCCGACACTCGGGTGCAATCGGCTCTCGGCGTTCATAGTGCGGCGACAATTTCAGCCAATACGGCGCAAACCAACATTGCGATCCATGCCATCAATCCGGTCGACGAGGCATCCTTTTGTTCACAGCTCGATGCTGGATTATCATTACCCATCGATGTTATTAAAACCGGGCTCATCGTTTCGGCCGAACAAATTCATACCCTTCACGAACGATTGCATCATCGTTCTCTACCAGTGGTTTGCGATCCTGTGTTGTCCAGCAGCAGTGGCGCAACTTTTCAAGACGATGATTATCTGGTAACACTGCGGGAAAAATTACTTCCCATGACTTCTGTCGTCACTCCCAATATCGAAGAAGCCAGCAAAATATCGGGTCTGAAAATTCGCACCACCGACGATGTTGAGGCAGCCGCGAAAATGATACTGGCCATGGGCGCCGATTCCGTAATTATCAAAGGCGGACACAGCGTACAGCCCTGGGCTCAAGATTATTACCTGGACGACACGCGTTCTTTCTGGCTTTCGAGTCGCAGAATTGAGACGATTAATACTCGAGGAACAGGATGTGTGTTCGCGTCGGCCTTGGCCAGTGCACTGGCTTTGAACTATTCAAAATACGATGCCGCCGTGATCGCAAAAATGACCATTAATCAGGGTTTGCGCCTTGGCTACAGCACGGAAACCGAGCAAGGTCCTGTTTCGGTAGACTCGTTTCCTTGTCACCAAATCGACCTGCCCTGTTTAACCCGGGAAGCCTCCTTTGATTTTTCAGAGTTTGACTTTCCCGAATGCAATCAGCCCATTCTTGGGCTTTATCCTATTGTCGATCGCGCTGAGTGGATTGAACGATTAGCGTCCAGTGGCATATCGACCATTCAATTAAGGGTCAAAGATCTCGAAGGCGATGCTCTGGAGCAAGAAATTAAATCCGCCATTGAACTATCGAACAAACACAATTGTCGTTTGTTCATTAACGATTATTGGCAGCTGGCAATAAAATATAATGCTTACGGTGTGCATCTCGGTCAGGACGATCTGGGAACCGCCGATGTCACCGCTATTCATTCCGCCGGTTTACGATTAGGCATCAGCACGCATTGCCATTACGAAGTGGCCCGAGCGCACAGTTATCGACCATCCTATATCGCTTGTGGACCTGTTTTCCCAACCAGAACAAAAATGATGCCCTGGATTCCTCATGGTATTGACGGACTGGCGTATTGGCGTAGAGTACTCAATTATCCAGTTGTTGCTATTGGTGGTATTGACGAACAACGATTACCCAAAGTGGTAGCAACCGGCGTTGACAGTGTTGCCATGATTTCAGCAATCACTCAAGCGACTTCGCCAGAATCGGTGGCATTGTCGTTGGTTCAACAATTTAATTCGTTAAAGCCGTTAACCGTATGACCGAACACACAACATTTTCATCCAACGAATGGTTACGATACACCCGTCACATTCAATTGCCTCAAATCGGCCCTGAGGGCCAGACACGGTTAAAACAATCCACAGTATTAATTATTGGCTGCGGTGGTCTCGGTTCTCCGGTTGCACTTTATCTGGCCGCCGCCGGTGTCGGGCACATCATATTAGTCGATGGCGACTCGGTGGATGTTACCAACTTACAGCGTCAAATATTATTCGACTCGGAATCTGTGGGGCAATTAAAATCGACTGCAGGCAAAAACAGACTGCACGCGCTCAACCCAGAAATTAAAATCACGGCAATTACTGATTCGCTGACGCTCGATAACGCACCCTCACTGATTCAGCAATCTGACTTGATACTCGACTGTACTGACAACTTTGCCACTCGCTATCTAATTAATGACACCTGTGCAAAGTTTAAAAAGCCCTGGGTATTCGCCAGTATTCATCAGTTTTCAGGGCAATGCGCCTTGTTCACTCCAGAAACCGCCTGCTTCCGTTGCTTGTTTCCTGATACGCCCACGGAGGTTCCCGACTGTAACGCCGCTGGCGTTCTCGGAATTCTGCCCGGAATGCTCGGACTATTTCAAGCTAATGAAGCGATAAAATATTTAACCGGTTTACCAACGCCCTTGAAAAATACCTTATTGTTGATCGAAGCCATCGACCTGACATTTCGGAAAATAAAATTATCAAAAGCCAACGATTGTGTCGTATGCCAACAAAAAAAATCGCCTGAGCAATTACAATCTTACTATCAAGTTATGTGTCAATCGGATTCAAATGATGAAAACCAGATTTCGCCGCAACAATTTGAATCGATTAAAGACAAGAGCAACACATTACTCCTCGACGTAAGAACCGAAGCGGAGCGCACCGCTTTTCATATTGGTGGCCTTCATATTCCTCTTTCGAAGTTAGATCAAAATCTGGAACAGCTCGATAAAAGTAAAACCGTGGTCTGTTACTGTCAGTCTGGCATTCGATCACTAAAAGCCTGCCAACAGCTGCAACAGCATGGCTTTAAATCGATCAGTTTAAACTCCGGATTAAGTGGCTTGCTGAAGTTAAAGTCTTAATCCCCATAACCGTCCGAGCAATTTCATAATAGGTGAATATTCACGTTTCAACTTGAGTCTGATTCACTTTGCATTCAGGTTAAATTGCCATACTGAAGTCGAACCAAAACAAAAGGTAACGACTATGAAACAGATTATTCTTTACATAATTTTAGCAATGACTTCATTGGTTTCGTTCGCGGATCATAAGACGCATGAAAGTAGAAGTCTGTGGCACGGCAATCAAGACACCAGCTTTGCCAACGTAAAATACCACAACAACCGACGAGCATCTTTTAAATGCTTTAACGCATGGGGCGATAAGATCAGAGGTCGTTTTGATCGACTTGAAAAACAATTAATTGAACTGGGCGGCGGTTATTGCAAACGCAAATTCACGAAAAATTATCACGGCGATCTATCAATATTTGACAATACCGAGATTCCTAAGAGTATGGTCATAAACGCTATTCGCCAAGTAAAACGTGACTATCAGATTAGCCATGCGCAAGTCATTAAAGCGAAAAAACTAAAGATCGGTAATGATAGTTTCAAGTACGTGCTGGTCTATCAAGCGCCCGGTTATGGAAAAAGAAAGTTTAAAGTAAAACAGAACCTTTGGAACGGTCGAGTCATAAGAACCCGAGAGGTCTAGTCAGCATTGGCATCTTTCAATCGCTCAACCTAAATTCTTGGTTGAGCGCCTTATTTCCCATTTAGACTCTCTGCGACGTTAGATCACCATCCCTTAACATTTCGCTGATTTAAGAACGGTCTCCCAAAACATATAGCCGTTCAACAACGCTGCCAAACATTCAATTCATCAGGAAGTCTCACTTTTTACAGGCTTACATCTAAAAGCCCTGGAGTCTTGCTACGGCTTTCGATGCCAGTCGTCTTGTTCTAAAATCAACTGCTCCTTTTTCGGCCGGTCTTAACGGTATAAATTCGACACTGTCAAAAATATGTCTAAACTTGAAAAAACAATCTAAGCTTGTAACCTGAATTCGAGTAGTTTAAGTTAGACTCTGATTCGCACATCTTATTAATTTAAAAAGAAAATTTAAGGAGCTCCAATGGAAAAGCTTTTAGAATTTGTGCAGGGCATGGCCGATGTCGCCATCAACTGGGTTCAACATAATTACTTATCACTTATCATGGCGCTTCTTATCTTTTTCATTGGTAAGTGGATCGCCAACCTGTTAACCAAAGGTTTTAAAAAAGCACTTAAAAAAGCCAAAGTTGAGAAAATATTAGTCGACTTCCTGGCAGGGATCGTTAAAACAGTACTTTTCATTTTCGTCGTTGTGGCTGCCCTTTCACAACTTGGTGTTCAAACGACGTCTCTTGTCGCACTTATTGGTGCCGCAGGTCTGGCGGTTGGTCTGGCACTTAAAGACTCGTTGCAAAACTTTGCATCTGGCGTCATGCTAATCATATTTCGACCGTTCAAAACCGGTGATTATGTCGAAGCAGGGGGTGCATCGGGAACTGTTGAAAATATCGCTATATTTGCAACGACAATGAAAACCCCTGATAACAAAGAAATCATCATTCCCAACGGCAATATCTATGGTGAAAAGATAGTCAATTACTCAGCTCGACCGACACGACGGGTCGATATGGTCTTCGGCATCGGTTATGACGACGATTTAAAGAAAGCCAAAACCATTCTTACAGAACTAATGGATGGCGACCCTCGCATTTTAAAAGACCCAGCACCGGTTGTCGCAGTCTCTGAATTGGCCGACAGTTCGGTCAACTTTATTGTCCGGCCGTGGGTAAACGCCGCCGACTACTGGGCTCTTTATTGGGACATGCATGAGCGCGTGAAGCTAAAATTTGATGAAGAAGGTATTTCTATTCCTTATCCACAAATGGACGTGCACATGGAAAAGATCGAAAAATAAACTGTTCTAAGATGCAGCCTGATCCGGAAACTCCGGATCATGACTGCCTTCAGCTTTTTGCTCTTCTGTCTGCTTTATCGGTAACTCAATAGTGAAGCATGTTCCTTTACCCACTTCACTTTCAACCGAAATTTTACCAGCGTGCCGCTCAATAATTCCGTAGGACAAGGATAAGCCCAGGCCTGTTCCTTTACCGATAGGCTTGGTGGTGAAAAAGGGGTCGAAAATTCGAGACATTACCTCGGCCGGTATACCCTTTCCATTATCCGAAACAGAAACGCCAATGGTATTAGCGTCAATTGAGTAGGTTTTTATTTGAATCACGCCCTGATCCTCAAACGCGTGACTGGCATTTACAAACAAATTCAAAAACACCTGATTTAGCTGGGAAGGAATACACTCAATTTCTGGCAACTCCGCGAAATCTTTCTCCACCGTCGCCTTGTATTTAATTTCATTACGCACGATGTTCAAGGTGCTTTCAATGCCCTCGTGTATATCACAAATTTCCCAGGTATGCTTACCAATACGAGAAAAATCTTTCAGGTCGTTAACGATCTTTTTTACCCGATCCACACCATCAAAAGACTCTTCCAGAATGTCAACACAATCTTCTTTCAAGAATTCAAAGTCGATTTCCTGTTTGCACGCTTCAATCGCTTTCCGTTGTTGCTCATCGAGATTGCATTGACTTTCAACTTGCTGATAAACATCAAGTAACTTCGAAAAGTCTTCAAGATAGCTTTTCATACTTCTTAAATTTGAGCTTATAAAGCCAACCGGATTATTTATTTCGTGGGCAACCCCCGCAGCTAACTGGCCAATTGACGCCATCTTTTCACTTTGCAGCAGCTGTTCTTGAGTCGCTTTTAACTTATCTATCAATGCTTTTTGCTCTTCCTTTTCTTGCTTCAGAAGTTCATTCTGTTCCTTTACCGAACCAATTAACTCACGGCGCTCCAATATATTTTCAACACCATCGCAGAACAAGCGAATAATCATCGTTTGTAATAGAGAAAAGCTTTCGCTGTTGACCAAAGCAGCAACGAGCCGACAACGCCCTTGAACACGTAACAAAACCACCAGTACATGCTCTTCTTCTGAGCGGTCACTCGTTTGCGTCAACTTAAAAAAACGTTCTTCGGTATTTATATTGTCTTGTACAATCTGTTGAATCTTACTCTTCAGCTGCTCGAACTGACGCTCATCGCCTTCATGTGTGATCGGTTCAAGGTCCGTTTCGGTAACAATCTCGACTAAAAATGTATCTTTCACATTAACTAATGTAGTTAATTGAAACAAAAGCTTTTGATAGAATTCAAAAGTAGACGCTTTCTGTGTTTCATCCACTTTGGACTCATTAATCCAGGCCAGAGATTCCATCCAGACCGATCGCTCCCGGGAAATTGCTTGATACTCTCTTTCTAGACTCTGTGCATGCTCGCCAGTGGCGATCATTGAAAGCGCAGTGGTTAAGAACTCGCCAACCACTTTATTATTTTCGTCAGACTCTTTCGAAAATGGTGGCAAAGAACCATCTCGCAATAACACCAAGGTCAAAGAATTGGAAAAGGTTACCTGACAGGTAACATAAACCGCGGATTGAATCTCATCACAGATTTTATCAGAACTAAGTTCTTTCAGTTTATTAATAGCGCTTTCATTAAGGTGAGTTAAATCATTAAACTGATGCATTAAATCGATATAATCCAGCAGCTCCCAGCGCTCGATGGTGCGACTGGACTCATCAAAAATAAGCGTTGCATCTTCGCTGTTGGCTTCACTGAGAATTAATACACAATTGGAAGAATGGGTTAACCTGCAAACACACGACAGAAATGTAGCGGCACTTTCGGCCGACTTATGATTAACGATCTTTGCAATCGATGACTGACACAAAGTTGTAAAATCTTTCATGGCATCAAGATTCACCTTTCCTCCTTAACTTGCGACCAATTAACGCTCGTCACTGCTTGATATACACGTGTAATGGCTTATCTTGAATGTTTTCAAGCCCTTTTAGTTTCTCGATTTGCTCTGAGTTGAGTTTTGTTCCGCGGGTCAACATCAGCCACCCCTGATTATTGGTACAATCACGACTCAACTCCATGCCTGGCTCTAGTTGCTTAGAATCCATCAACGATTCAGCTATAATGCTTTGCTCCTGTTCGAAGCTCTTCGCTATTGGTATAAACTCATTCACCAATAACGTATCGTATTTGTTACCAGCCTCAGCTAACAAATACTTTCTTGCATCGGGAGCGGTGTGTTCAACACCATCAAAAATCTTCCACTGCCAATAGAAATAATCTTTTACCAGCGCTAAAATTTGCGCCCCCAATGGTATCTCGTTCGCCTTCAGTCCGCATGGCTCGCCAGAACCATCCAGATACTCACAGTGGTGCTTTATTATGATTCGTGTATCTTTCAGCATCGGAATGCACATAAGCGCCGACTCCCCTAGCGCCGGGTATTGAAAGTACAGTTTCCTCTCTGCTTCATCCAACTGTTGGATCGGCTTACTCAATAAAACGTCCGACATTCCGATTTTTCCGATCTGAAACAATAAAGCTGCAAAATAGGTTTGTTTCTGATCGTACTCATTTGATTGAACTTTAACTGTAAGCTGCTGCGTTAGCCCGGCCAGTTTGAGACTGTTTTCGCCCATCAACTCTTTACGAGAGCAAACCAAGCTGGACAATACCTTCACCAACAACTCATAACTCTGGCTTAAATCGTGAAACGCGGTATCCAGCATGTCTGCCGTTTGTTGCAACTCCGCGGTACGTGCTTGTACCCGTTGCTCAAGTGAGTGATTCAATGCGATCAGTTTTTTATTCTGTTCATGAGTCAATTCACGAAGCGCGTCTCGTTCACGTTCGAGAAACGTCAACCTCAGTAAATCGCGTACCTTTTGACACAGTTCCTTATCATCCCATGGTTTGGCAAAGTAACAGGCGATACCTCCCAGATTAACCGCTTTAATAGTCGACTCGAGATCGGAGTGACCGGTTAATAAAATTGTTGCCAGCTTGGGCCACCCTTGCCTAATGCGTTTTAGTAATTCAGCACCATCCATCTCGGGCATCCGCATATCGGAGATCACCAAATCGACCGGCTCTTGTTGCAAAAATTCCAGCGCTTCGTAACCATTATGGAAAACAAAAACCTGATGCCCTTCTCGACGAAAGGTTCTTCTTAGTGCAGACAAAATATTCGGCTCGTCGTCAACGCATACAATTTTCGCCGGTTGTTCTAACTCTTGACTTGAGTTTATGTCTGGCATGAGCTTAGTCTAAATGATATTGATTGAAGCTTTCCTGAGCCGAACGCAAAATAGCTTCCAACTCTTCAAGTTCGATCTTTAACGAATTCATTGCGTAATCCGGCAGCAAATCAGGAGGTATTTCTTTGTCACCTTCTTGATTTTCGAGCGCCCAATCGGCGAGCATTCTGGCTGCGAAGATAACCAGCGCCAGCGGTTCATTGGAGTCTTCCTTTTGAAAAGGGTAGTGTTCAACCGCCGTCACAATTTCTGCTGGCACCATCCACGAACCGAGTATCATGGCCCCGACTTCCGCGTGATTGTGATTTAGCAAGGGTTGCTCGGATTCCACGTCACTGGTTTCAAATTCGCCTTGATAATCGACCACTCTCTTGTAGCGTTCGGGATCGGCCCAGGCAAGAATCAATTTGCCAATTTCATGCAAGATACCCGCAGTAAAAGCAACATCTTTTGAAAGCCCTTGTCGTGTTGCGAGTTCGCTCGCAATGCAACCCGTGAGCAAGGAGTGTCGCCATAATAATTGACGATCGATAACCGAGGTTTCTGTTTGTTTGAACTTGTCGTAAACCGACAAAGATAAAATAACGTTTCTTAATGAAAAGCGACCAATGAGTACGCAGGCTTCTGAAAGACTTGCTATCTGTTTTGAAACACCGTAAAAGGGCGAATTAGCAAGCTTGAGAATCATTGTCGCCAGGCCGGTATCGGTCGCAATGGCTCGGGCAATATCCTCAGTTGAGGAATTTGTGTCGTCGACCAATGCAAGAGCCTTTTGAACCGTGTGTCTGAGCGGTGGAAACTGTGCGGCCCGCTCCAGAATGTTTTGCATTAATTGTTGCCCTCTTCAAACTCTACCTTCCTGAAATCGTTTACGGATCAACTTCAGGTTAAAAACCGCCATTCAAACATTGAGCAATGCTCTTTCTTTTTAAAAGCTTAAGTTTTATAAATGTATAATTAATCTATACTTACCATTATTAGAGTAGACAAGGTTAGTGAAAAAATCGAAAAGTCGAGTCGATATGGATGATCTTCAAGTCAAATATCTCAAATACAAATTATTATGAGCGGTGAGCGTAATAAAACATTACTACTGGTTGACGATGAGACCAACATATTAAAGTCGCTCAACCGTCTCTTCCGTAGGGAAGGCTATACCATTTTCACCGCCAACTCGGG
The DNA here is from genome assembly GCA_052032335.1 of Pleionea sp. GTDB lineage: Bacteria > Pseudomonadota > Gammaproteobacteria > Enterobacterales > Kangiellaceae > Pleionea. The sequence goes on from JBPEWV010000025.1 coordinate 23,106, forward strand.
TCCGGAAGGCATCGAATTGCTCAATCAGCATGACATCGCCGTGATATTATCGGATCAACGAATGCCCAACATGAGTGGCACCGAATTTCTAAAAAAAGCAAAAGAAATTCGTCCCAATTCGGTACGTATCGTGCTCAGTGGCTATACCGATATCGAATCCATCACCACTGCGATAAATGAAGGCTCAATATTTAAATTTTTGACCAAACCCTGGGACGATGATCAACTCAAAGCAAATATACGGGAAGCCTTTGAGCTGCACAGTCTTAAGGAAAAGAACGAGCAGCTGAACCTTGAAATCAGTGAGAAAAATAAAGCTCTCAAACACACCAATGATGAATTGCGCAAAACCGCAGCTGAGAACGAACGCCTGATTCGCGTTCAAACTCAAGCATTACAAATGTCTCAAGCGGTTTTTGCCAGAGTGCCTGTCGGCTTAATCTCGATTGATTCTGATCTGCGCATTCAAGTCTATAATGAAACCGCGCTGACCAATCTGGCACTTGAGTTTCAGGGAATTATCGGCTTTCACATTAAGGATGTATTCCCCGCTAACCTTTTAAAGCTCATTGAAAACTGTGATAGTCAGCTTGTCAGTAAAGAACAAATCGGCAAACGTTCTTTCGAGTGTCATGTGTCGAGAATAGACATGCCAGAAAATCTATACGGTTACTTTATTGCTCTGATGCCCGCTTAGACACGCTTATTTTGCCTCTCAACATTTAATTCGGGTATGATTGACGCATAATAATTCAGTTTAAGAGCTCAAAAATTGATAACAATCAACGAGTCAGAACCCAACCTGTTTCTGCTCACGACCGTGAATTCACCAGAAAACCTCAACTCAAACTGGTTTCAATGGCAGTTCTGGAAGCAAGAAAACGCCATCACTGGGACTTCGACCGGTAGAAATACCACCTACTTCTTTCGCCAGCATTCCAGAGAATTCGTATTGAGGCAGTATTTTCGTGGTGGATTATTCGCCAAGTTTAACAAAGATAACTACCTGTTTCGTTCGATCGAGCGCACTCGAGCTTATCAGGAGCTGAGCTTACTGGAGAAATTACAGCAACTCGGATTGCCCGCTCCAATACCTATCGCAGGAATGGTTCAACGCGCTGGTGCATTTTACAAAGCTCGCTTGATTATTGAAAAAATTCACGATGCCAACGATGCTTTCCACTGCCTACTGGAGCGACCTCTATCAAAAGACGAATGGATCGCAATTGGGCGGACCATCCGGCGGTTTCACAATCACCAGGTCTATCATTCCGATCTCAACATTCACAACGTTATGTTGGATAAATCGGGTAAAGTTTGGCTGATTGACTTTGACAAGGGTGCAATAAGGGAATCTTCTTCAGAATGGAAAGCGCACAACCTGACGCGGCTGAAGCGATCACTGAACAAAGAATTGCATAGACACCCCAAGTTCTGTTGGCAGGAATCTGACTGGGAGAACTTATTAACCGGTTATCATCAAAACAACTCCCACAGCAATGCCAAAAAGTGAACCGATTTTCCGGGATTTGGCCACGCTGATAGAATCGGGCGTGCCCGCATTCACCGCAATTGAAAAACTGGCACACCCATCGGACGCTCGCTGGAAAAAGACCATCAAGCAATTGCAACTGGGTCGAACTACCGCAGATAGCCTGTTTTTTGCCAACATCATCAGTCGCTTTGAAAAAGAACTGCTCGAAACTGCCGACACTGCAGGAAGGCAGGAACAAGGTTTGCGCCTGATTGCCGAGACGTATGAACGAAGGACCACGCGAATTGGTCGCTTAAAGTCCAAACTGTACTTTCCGATGGCAGTGTTTGTCATCGCCATAATGGTTCGAATCGTCCTGTTGCTATCACAACCGGGACAACCCGCCATCGTTACGGTATTGGTCGGCAATGGCTTGCTGATGATTCTGGGGTTTATGATTATTCACTTACTCATCCGAGCCCTGAAAATGGACAGCTGTCAGGTACTCGAACGATTTGCCTGGCTAAATAACGCCGATTGGTACCGGCTGCTCTACGAACAGATCGTACTGGGCGCCATTCGCTGGCAAATGACTTCTGGCATTGACGCCGCAACCGGATTTCAGCGCTGCGCCAACTTGTTTCGAAGTCGCGAGCTGCGCAAACAACTGTCGCAAGCAGCCACCTATTGCAAACAGGGCCATTCGCTCACGCAAGCCATGTTAACCAGTCGAATTCCCGTTACCAAAGAATGCAAGGCGGTGCTAAATACCGCCGAGCACAGTGGCAGTATCCAAACGGCATTAACGCGATATTTATCGCAACAGGATTCAAGATTGGAGCAAAAAATTGATTCACTGTTTGAGTGGTTCCCAAGACTCATTTATTCGGTAATCGCTGTTTACGCGATTTCAATTATTCTGTAGCTAGACTGTTGCTCCCAACCCCAGATGTGCCCGAACGCACTTCAGTTGATCGTAACTATAAGCGCCTTCAAATGCCTCATAAACAGGCTTTAAACGACATTCAGCAGGGTTGTCAGATAATTGAAAAAAGCATTGTTCGATCGCCTCCAATTGACTTTTTTCGAGCGACACAACGCGATTTAGTTCGATTTCACCTTGCTCAATGGCCTTTGCCAAGTGACTGTACACGGTTCCAATTTTTAGAGCCCGTTGTTTTGCAATAGTTTCAGGCGAATGACCGGCACAAAGCAGTTCAATTGTTGGTCCACTGCCCGACTCAACCGTCTGCGGTAAAAATTGCGGGTCATTGATCAGTTCAACAAAAGCCGCGCCGTAGGCTTCAAGTTTCTTTTCGCCCACTCCCGACAACTGACTTAACTGCGTCAGTGTTTCGGGCCGCTGCTCTAACATGGCCAGCAAAGTGGCATCGTGAAACACCATATAAGGGGCAATCTGTTGTTCTTCTGCCAGATCTTTACGCAAACCGCGCAAAGCCTCCCATAGTGCGTTGTCCTGCTTCTTCACTCGATCATTCGATTGACCTTTTGTGCGTTTGACTCGTTTCTCGGAAACGTCTTTACGCAGTTTCAACGTCTTGTCACCACGCAAAATGGAGCGGCATTGTTCCGTTAAAGACAATCCTCCAAAACCGTCCAGATCAACGTGTAAAAAGTTTCGTGCAATGAGTTGTCGAAACACGCTGCGCCATTGATTGCTGTCCAGCTCTTTACCGATTCCGAACACCGACAATTCATGATGACCAAAGCGCTCCACTTTAACATTCGATTTGCCAAGCAAAACGTCCACTAAGTGGGTAACACCAAAACGCTGACCCGTGCGATAAACGGTGGATAAGGCTTTCTGCGCGACCTCTGTGGCATCCCACGCGTCAACCGGTGTCAGGCAAGTATCACAATTTCCACAGTCCTGAACTGAAGATTCTCCGAAATACCCCAAAAGCGATCGACGCCGGCATTCGGTAATTTCAGCAAACCCCAGGATTGCGTCCAGCTTGTGACGTTCGACCCGCTTGCGCTCTTCTGGTGCATCAGACGACTCAAGCATTTGACGCAAAGTGATCACGTCATTCAATCCATAACTCATCCAGGCGGTTGAGGGTAATCCATCTCGACCGGCACGCCCGGTTTCTTGATAGTAGGCTTCAATACTCTTAGGCAAATTCAAGTGCGCGACAAATCGCACATCGGGCTTATCTATGCCCATCCCAAAGGCAATAGTGGCCACAATAATGACGCCTTCGCCTTTAATAAAAGCTTCCTGATGTTGCTTTCTTTGCTGCGAACTCAAGCCTGCGTGATAAGGTAATGCGTTTAATCCCTTCTGTTGCAACCAGCTGGCTGTTTGCTCAACTTTTTTGCGTGATAAACAGTAAACAATACCGGACTCTGCAGCATGTTCCGACTGAATAAAATCGTAAAGTGATTGGCGTGCATTTTTCAGGCCCTGATGAACACGGTATTGAATGTTGGGTCGATCGAATCCCGAAATGAATTGTCGGGCACCCGTTAAATTAAGCCGGGATACAATTTCGTTCTGCGTGGCTTTATCGGCGGTTGCTGTCAGCGCCACTTTGGGTACGTCGGGAAATTGTCGGGTCAACTCGCCCAGTTGAATGTATTCGGGACGAAAATCATGCCCCCATTGGGACACACAATGAGCCTCATCAATGGCAAACAATGCAATTGATGTTCGCTGCAACAACGACATAAAATCTGCCGACATCAATCGCTCGGGGGCGACATACAATAAATCCAAAGATTGCTCCAGCAGCTGTTCTTCTACCTGCCGCGCCTGGTGTCGATCCAGAGATGAGTTGAGAAACTCGGCTTTCACGCCATTTTGTTTTAACGCCTGAACCTGATCTTCCATCAAAGCGATCAATGGCGAAATGACAATCCCGGTTCCTTGACGAAGTATCGCGGGGATCTGATAACACAGTGATTTTCCGCCACCCGTCGGCATGATAACCAGCGCATCGCCGTTTTCAGTCAGATGTTGAATGATTAAATCTTGAGGCGGCCGAAACGTATCGTAACCGAATTGCTGTTTTAGAATATCCAGAGCCGTCATGGCAAATGGGTCCTTTATGTTCGCCGTGTATCGTATTTCTCGCTTGTCTGCGACGAGGATAACAAACCCAATATTAACTATCCAGACAAGTAGGTACTGAAACAAGCAAAAAAAATGGGTGACCATTGGCCACCCATTAACACACCCCTTCACGCTATTGTCATAAGACAAAAGGGTCAAAACACAAAGTACAAGACCAGTCATCGCACAGAAATTGACTACCCAACCACTGTGCAACAACAGCAATGTAGTTATATTACATTTGACGCAGGCATTTCAAGTGTTTTTACAGGTTTTTTAGAATCTATGTAATTTTATTACGTAATATTTATTCGAAACTAACCAATCTCTCGTTTCAATTCACCCACCATGGCTGATCTCTCACAAATCTACGGGGTTAACTCTTATTGTGAACCAGTGCTCACTTAAGGAATAATTGAAAAATTACCTAAAGGAGATATTTCGGATGGATGAACGTCAAGCAGTCATGCAAAACACAATCGAGGCCTTCAAGCGCCATCGATTCAACCGCAAAGACGCTCAGGAATATCTTGACTGGATCAAACTCTTTCTTAATTACTTTAAAGAGATACAACCGCAATCGCTTGATGCTGACTCTGTCAAAGTCTTCTTACGCTATTTGTGCGATGACAAAGGCTTGATGCCTTCACGTCAGAAACAGGCGTATCTGGCGCTTAACTTTTTCTACAATCAGGTTTTACGCCGCTCCTTGTGGAGCAGTGTTAAATTTGACGATACCGACACCGACTTTGTTGCCGGATTACATGACGTGATAGCCCCAACGCCCATGCAAGACACCGAGTCGCCACAGTGGACTCAGTATTTGCAAGAGCCATTTCGTCTGATAGCCCAGATAATGTTCCATTGCGGATTGAAGCTGGAGGAAGTTTTAAATTTACGGATTGAAGACATTCAATTGGAAAATCGGCAGATTCGCATTCGGGACGCCTTCGGCGATTTTAGTGAAATAGAAATCTCGAATTCACTTTACCAACCGTTAGCTTTGCAGGTTAAGAAAGCTCTGAACGTTTTCCAACACGACCAACGTCAGGGCAATGTCTTTTTTAGAAATCCGAACGCGTTGAAACAAAACCAATTGACGCAGAATTCCCGATGGTACTTTTTATTTCCCGGCACCTTGCAATTTAACTTGCACACCCAAAAACGCGTTCGCGAGTCGCTGCGAGTGGAATTAGTCGAGAAATCGTTCGAACAGGCTCGCGATCAGAAAACCGATAAAATCAGTGACATCACGCGCTACTCGAATTCCAAATCAGCGATTCTTTAATTACCGCGGTTAACGACACTTACCACTTTTAACGCCGACGACGATTGGTCGGCTTTTTCACTTTGTATTTCATTTGTTTTTTGCGCTGCGGATTATCCGACTTTCGCTTGAAGCTGCGCGCAGACGGTTCCAATTGGACCGACTTTTCAATTTCTCGGACCATTTGTGGCTCGAGTTCGGTAAATGACCCTCGACGCAAGCCCCGCTCTAACCCGACAATTCCGTAACGAACGCGTATCAGACGCGATACCTGGCAGCCAACCGCTTCCCAGAGACGACGTACCTCGCGATTGCGACCTTCTTTCAGGGTGACGTGGTACCACTGATTAAATCCTTCTCCGCCAGAAAAGGCGATGCGGTCAAAGTTAGCCATGCCATCTTCCAGCGCTACTCCGGTTTTCAATCGCTCTATCACCTCGTCGGTGACTTCACCGTTTACCCGAACGGCGTATTCCCGATCCAGCTCATAGCTCGGATGCATCAATCGATTGGCCAGCTCGCCATCATTGGTAAACAACAACAATCCTGCCGTATTCAGGTCGAGACGACCGATCGCAATCCAGCGACCTTTACCCGGATTGGGCAACGCATCAAACACGGTTTTACGACCTTCAGGATCTTTACGCGTACACACTTCGCCTTCCGGCTTGTTATACGCAATAACTCGCCGAATCATAGCCTCTTGCTTCGGAACGGAAATCACCCGTCCGTCGACGCGAATTTTATCGCTTTCTGTCGCTCGAGCTCCGAGGTCGATGATGTCGCCATTAACGGACACCCGACCTGCCGCTATGACAGTTTCCATTTCTCTTCGCGAGCCCAAACCGGCACGCGCCAGTAACTTTTGTACTTTTTCAGTTGGTTCCGACAAAGTCACACCCTTTTCTTAATCTTGCCGGTTGTTATCGGTTAACTCAGAATCAGCAGCATCATTCTGGTGCTGTTCTTCAGAGGAATATTCCTCCCTTTCTGTGCCACCGGAGGCATCAGAGTCGTCTTCAGCATCGTCACCAGTTTCCACCGGTTGTGATTCATAAGCATCATTAAACACTTGCTCGTCTGCTTCAAGAGACGGTGAAGTGTTAATCTCGGCTTGTTCAATGATTTCTTCTTCGCTCAAATCTTTTTTCGCGGTCAATGCGTCAACCGCCTGCAGGGTGTTATCCAGTTCCTGCATCAAGTCATCGGTTGATGCTTGGCTCGACTCAATGTACTCATCATCAGATTCAAACGATAACTCATTATCTGGTTCAGGAAAATCAACCTCAGTCTCAGTCTCTGGAGCTTTGAACAATGGTTCCGATACATCGCCACCATCGACGGCAGTCTGTTCCGAGGTATCGCTGGATTGATCGTTCGATTGATTTTCTTCGGCCGCTGCAGAAGACTCATCGGACTCGGTGCTTTGTTCCGTTTGCGCCGTCTGCTCGCCGGAAGCGACTTCCTCACTGGTTTCAGTTCCTTCGCTGGCCTCTGGTTCTGTAGCGCCGTTTTCTTGGAGATCGAGTTCGGCATTGATTTTGTCCAGATCGCGGATTTCCGACAAGGTCGGTAAGTCTTCCAAACTTTTCAAATTAAAGTAATCGAGAAAATCTTTGGTTGTTGCGTACAGTGCCGGACGCCCGGGAACGTCACGATGCCCGACCACGCGTACCCACTCTCTTTCTAATAAGGTTTTTACAATGTGGGAGCTCACCGCCACACCTCGAACCTCTTCAATTTCAGAGCGAGTGATTGGCTGTCGGTACGCAATTAAAGCTAAAGTCTCTAACAGAGCTCGCGAATATCGAGGGGCTTTTTCTTCCCATAAACGACTGATCCATTCGGCATAATCCTGTTTGGCCTGAAAACGAAAGCCACTGGCCACTTCTTTTAATTCGACGCCTCGATCGGCGTAAGAGTCGTTAATGGCACTTAAAGCTTCTCGTATTTCACCGGTCGAGGGACGCTTGTCTTCTTCAAACAACAGCATCAATTTATCAATCGACATGGGTTTGCCATAAACCATAATGGCAGCTTCGAGTAAATTTTGTAACTGCTCCGGGTTCATACTACTCATGATAATAATTCATCCGTTTCAATTTGTGCACGAGCACGGACGTGGATCGGACCGTAGGGTTCGTTTTGTACCAGCTCTATTAGCTTTTCTTTGGACAATTCCATCACCGACAAAAAGGTAACCACCACACCTTGTCGGCCTTCTTCGACCGAAAACAAGGTGATGAAATCGGTGAATCGATCGGCGGACAAAATGGCCAGAACGTGTGTCATTTTTTCACGTACAGACAATGTTTCACGTTCAATGTGGTGGTGGGTAAACATATCGGCGCGCTTCAACACGTCTTTAAAGGCGTGTAAAAGTTCTTTTAAATCGACTTCAGGCTGAGGTCGCACCAAATTAAGTTCCGGTGGTTGCGCGTCAACGGGAAAAATATCACGCGTCATCCGAGGCATTTCGTCAATATCTTCGGCGGCCTTTTTGAATCGCTCATATTCTTGTAAACGACGAATTAAATCGGCTCGCGGATCGCCCTCGTCCTCTTCCTCTGTCTTAGGCCGCGGCAACAGAACGCGGCTTTTGATTTCGCATAAAACCGAGGCCATCACCAAATACTCGGCTGCCAATTCGAGATTCATATTCTTCATCAACTCGACGTACTCCATGTACTGTTCGGTGATGTCGGCAATTGGGATGTTGGTGATATCAAGGTTCTGGCGTCGGATCAAATACAGTAGCAAGTCCAACGGACCTTCAAAGGCTTCGAGAAACACCTCAAGCGCATCAGGCGGAATGTAGAGATCTTTCGGCATCTCATTCATTGGCTCGCCGTGGATCAATGCAAATGGCATTTCTTCTTGCACTGGCTGCTGGCTGCTCTTCGTTTCGCCAGTTTTCTTATCGCTGGCCTCGCCAGAGCTGGCTTCTATGGTCAAAGCTTGAACGTTTGACGATTCTGTCTGACTTTCTTCGGGCTCAACAGATTCTGAGCTTTGAGCCTGTGGCTCTGCCTCATAATTCTCTGGCTGCTCTGTGGTGTCTTGCTCACTCATTCATCTGTTACCTGATATCGATTCTCACCGAGTTCTTTACCCTGCATGGGATTTAACGATAATTCAATCCCATTGCCTGACGTACATCGTCCATGGTCTCACGAGCGACATCGCGAGCCCGCTCACTGCCTTCATTGACAATGTTCTTAACCAGTTCCGGATTTTCAATATATTCCTGTGCGTTGTCACGAAAAACTTGTTGCTCTTTAATGACGCAGTCAATCACTGGCTGTTTGCATTCCAAACAGCCAATTCCGGCCGACTTGCAGCCTTCTTGAACCCAGTTCTGGACTTCTTCATTGGAGTAAATTTTGTGAAATTCCCAAACCGGACAATTCTCTGGATCACCGGGATCGTTACGTCGTACCCGTGCCGGATCGGTTGGCATGGTTCGAATTTTCTTCTCCACCGACTCAGGTTCTTCACGTAGAGTAATGGTATTCCCGTAAGACTTAGACATTTTCTGGCCATCCAGGCCAGGCATTTTCGAGAAGTTGGTCAACATGGATTGTGGCTCCGGCAGAATCACCTTGCCGCCGCCCTCAAGATATCCATACAAGCGCTCTTTATCACCGCGACTGATTGACGCGTGGCCTTCTAAAATGGCCCGAGCCGTTGCCAAAGCCTCATCGTCGCCTTCTTCTTGATAGCGTTTCCGCAACGATGAATACAGCTTGGCGTTCTTCTTACCCAGTTTTTTCACTGCAGCCAGAGCTTTCTCTTCAAAACCCGGCTCTTTACCGTAGATGTGATTGAATCGACGGGCGATCTCTCGCGCAAGCTCAATGTGCGGCACCTGATCGGCCCCGACAGGAACCTGGCCGGCCTTGTAAATTAAAATGTCTGCCGTTTGCAGCAAGGGGTAGCCTAAAAACCCATAGGTGGATAAGTCTTTGTCTTTTAACTTGTCCTGTTGCTCTTTATAGGTCGGCTGACGTTCCAACCAGCCCATCGGCGTAATCATCGACAGTAATAAATGCAATTCAGCGTGCTCTGGCACTTTTGACTGAATAAAAATGGTTGAATTGCCGGGATTCACACCCGCGGCCAACCAGTCAATCACCATGTCCCAGATACTGGGCTCGATAATCGAAGAATCGTCGTAATGGGTTGTTAAAGCGTGCCAGTCGACGGCACAAAAGAAACACTCGTACTCGTGCTGAAGTTGCACCCAGTTTTTCAGTACGCCGTGATAATGTCCCAAATGCAATTTACCAGACGGCCGCATACCCGAAAGGATACGCTGATGCTGAATAGCCACCGAACTCAAAGTGCTTCCCCTTTAAATTTTTAAAATTTGTGATAGTTCGAACGAACCGAGCATTATACAGACTGAAGCTGGTTTGAGTAAGTGATTTGATCGGTTGAAATTCGACCGATTAATCCGCCTCAAACAACTCGGGCTGCCCTGCTCCGGCGCGTAGAATTTGTGGTGTTCCGTCGGTCAAATCGACCACGGTTGTTGGCTTATCACCACAATGACCGCCATTGATGACCAAATCGAGTTGATTTCCATAGGTTTCGTTGATGTCGTAGGCTTCGATCAACTGGGTTTCACGGTCGGGCATAATGAAGCTCGAAGACATGATGGGCTCGCCCAGCGCCTCCAGTAACGCCAGAGCTATGGCATTGTCAGGCACGCGAATGCCGATGGTTTTACGCTTAGGGTGCATCAAACGCCGCGGCACTTCACCGGTGGCCTTTAACAAAAAGGTATAAGGACCCGGCGTGTGGTTTTTCAACAGGCGAAAAGTTGCATTATCCACCCGGGCGTAAGTTGCCAGTTCCGACAAATCACGACAAACCAAGGTAAAATTGTGATCTTTATCTAACTGACGCAGCCGACGAATGCGATCCAGGGCGCCTTTATCGCCAATATGGCAGCCCAACGAATAGCCAGAGTCGGTTGGGTACACCATTAAACCGCCTTTCTGAACCATGGCGACCGCCTGACTGATGAGACGGGGCTGCGGATTCTCTGGATGTATTTCTAAGTATTGAGCCATACTAATTTCCGAAATTGAATGGTGATAATTATTGTATTTCAATCAGTTAATGCTATTTCGCCGCATAACTTACCACATTTCCCAAACCGGCTGTACAGTCGATGGCAGCGTCGGGAAATGTCCGGGCTTTACCCAGCGCCAGTCCGGGTTATGGAAGTCGGCGCCCTGAGAAGCCAAAAGTCCCAGTTGGCTGGATCGCTCGGCCAACCAGCGAATCAAGGTGAGATCGGCATTCGGATAGGCCAGCTCAACCGCACGACCACCGGCCAAATGAAACTGCTCCAGAAGCTGTTTTAATTGTTTCCGTGATAGCTGGTAACGACCGGGGTGGGCAACCACAGCGATACCACCTGCCTTACCGATTACCTCGACAACCTTCTCCAATGTCGGCCACCGCGCCGGTACGTAGGCGCGACCTTTGCGTCCAATCCAACGTTTAAAAACCCGATTGGCATCAGGTGCCACACCCATTTCCACCAGCAATTGTGATAAATGAGTTCGGGTCACGGCTTCAGCGTTAATCGTTTCCACCTTTTCGCCCACTCCCGAAACCCCTGCTTTTTCCAGTTTTGCAGCAAACTCGAGCAATCGTTGCCGACGATAACTTTGCTGCTGTTGCAGAAATTCCGTTAACACCTTGTTTGCGGGATCGATTTGCAGACCGACAATATGAATTTCGCGGTTACCGAACTGGCACGATATTTCAACGCCAGGAATGATGTTACATGGGAGTTCCAACGCCCGTTCTTTTATTTCCAGATGAGCGCCAACAGAGTCATGATCGGTTATTGCCAAGGTTTCTACTCCGTGATTTACCACATGGCTTATTAAATCATCAACCGTCAGACTGCCGTCGGAATACAGCGTATGACTGTGCAGATCGATAGTGTGGGAGCAGGCTTTTTGCATGAAATACGTCTAATAACCGAATATTGGGGTTGGCTTCGTTTGATAAGGCAAAGTATCATTAGCCACTCTCATAAGACAAGCAGAAACTACAGAACTCATTCATGAAGCTTTTTCTCGACTTTTTTCCGGTGCTCGCATTTTTTATCACCTCCAAGGTGTACGACATCTATGTCGCGACCGCCGTTCTAATTGCCGGCAGTTTCATTCAAACGCTCGGACACTGGCTGATTAAAAAACAGTTCGAAAAATTGCACCTGGTCACCTTTTTTGCTTCATTAGTGTTGGGAAGTATGACGCTGTTTTTCCGAGACGATAGCTTTATCAAATGGAAAGTCTCTGTGGTTTACTGGATTTTAAGTGCCACCATTTTCTTCTTTTTATTGCGTAAAAAAATTGCCATTCGCGAGTTGTTTCAGGGTCTTATGAAGCATGATCTCGGTCTGCAAAATCGACTTTGGCATCAAATTAATTTTGGTTGGGCGTTTTCGCTAGTTGGCCTTGGGTTTCTAAACCTCTGGATTGCGTACAATATGAGTCTCGACGCCTGGGTCAACTTTAAAGTTTGGGGCACCATGGGCATCCAGATTGTTATGATGATCGTAACTTTTATTGTGATATTTAAAAACATGCCCGAAGAGAATCGAAAAGCATTCGATCAAGACGACTCAAAGGAAAATCAATAACATGTGGTACGCCATCATTGCTCAAGACGTCGATAACAGCCTGGAAAAACGTTTGAAGGCAAGACCCGATCACATCGCGAGATTGGAACAATTGCGCGATCAGGGTCGATTATTACTGGCTGGCCCCCACCCTGCGGTCGACAGCAACGATCCGGGACCCGCGGGGTTTTCCGGCAGTTTGATCGTCGCAGAATTTGATTCCCTGGAACACGCCAAGCAATGGGCGAACGACGATCCCTATCAGGCTGCAGGGGTTTACCAAAATGTCTCTGTTAAACCGTTTAAGAAGGTGCTTCCATGATCGATAATTCACAGCGCATCGTTGAAATAAAAAAGCGATTGCAAGAACAACTGTCGCCAACACAGCTCGAGGTAATCGATGACAGCCACTTGCACGCCGGCCACGCAGGCGCGAAAAGTGGTAAAGGTCATTTTACCGTGGTTATTAATAGCGATAGTTTTCAAGGAAAGCGTCCACTTCAGTGTCATCAAATGATTTATGCTGCATTGGGCGACATGATGGAAACCGACATTCATGCCTTAAGCATCAAAATCCCTTAACCTTCAACGTCTAATCTCATCGAAAAATAAATCACAAACTATCACCTCAAACCGCTTGAGTTACTTAGAAAATCTTTTTACAGTCAATTAAAGGTAACTGGTTTGAGGTGTTCAAATGCGTTCGACAATTGTAATATTTGCTCTTTTTACCACTTTAGTCGCCATCATCTATGTATGGATATCTTATGACGATATAATTCACGACATCGATCAATTGAACAAAATCAGCACTACTGAAAGCATCCAAAAGCCAGCGAAGCAGAACCAGACACTACCATCGGAGATCGCAAAACAAAGCGTCGATTCGAAGCCTTCTTCGTTAAACCCGACACAAATTAAAAAAGTCGAATCCTATCTAAACGAGATAGAACAAAGCAGTACAATCAAACAACAACTGGCTCAGCTCGATAACGTCGATGAAGAAGATAAAAAACAACGAGCCGATCGACTGTTATATTCTGTGAATGAAATGTTTTCGGCCAAACGAATCAACAGTGCCGAGTATGTTTTTTTGAAGCTTGCGATTATGCGCAAAGTACTTCCGGACGAAAAGTTTGAACAATACGCCCAGAATGAAATTGAACGTCAGCAGTCAATCAATGCGCAAGCTATGAATAATTATCTGAGCAACCGAGACCCTCAGTTTTTAGAATACAAAGCCAGGGAAAAAGCTTTGGTAGAAGAGATTTTAGCGATGGAGTCATTCCCTAACAATATGTCACGCAATGAATATCTGACCATTCGCATCGAAGCGTTGAAAAAAGAAGTTTATGGGCTTTGAGAATAAAGACGAGCGTGTCTTTACACACTCGTCTTCAATGGTTCGACTTCTTTCATCTAAAGTTTTGCTATCTAATTAAAGTACCTGCTCTAAAATCCAATACAATAAATTAAACGGTTTTTGATAGTCCGACACAGAGTCTTGCTCTTCTGCCTGCATTACCGGACCGCTACCATTCATAATGTTGTTCACAAAATCATCCAACTCCAGGCCTTGCTCTTGAATGTCGGCGTTGGCGAACTCGATAATGCTGGTGCAGTGACTTTCATTCACATTTCGAAAGTGAGGAATGTAATAACCAAAGTTATCGTAGCCACTCAGTTCCTGAATTAAGTTCTCCGTATCCTGATACCAGCGCTGGTGAATTTTCTGTTGCCGTAAGTTTGGATCAGTTTCCGTGTAAATGTCTTCGTAAAATCGCTCGTATGAATAAGAAGAGTAATTGAGATCCTGGCGAAATTGCGTGTGACCCATTCGATCGTTTAGGTACTTTTGCGCAAGTGCGCCGTACAAGGAGCCCATATTGGCCAGATCAAACCCGACGACACGTTGTTGCAAAAACTGCAAAGGTCCACTGTCAAGCCCCCAGGCATCACGTATGTGATTGTGCAACCGCAACGAGGGGTAAACAGCGTCAGACTCCCCTACAGGAGCGGGATAAACGGGTCCTGAGTCATTAATCAGATAGCCGTAAGACGGCGCAATGTCGCCGCGTAGTCCGTCGTAATTGGTCAGGGTTCCGGTGCCACCCGCAGAACATCCGGTAACCAGCATTTGCGTCGGCCGCTGTAAATTATCTTTCACCCAGGAAACGACCGCACGTAAATTTTTCAGCCCATTGTGATGCCAGACAAGGGGGGCATTCTCCCCTTCCGGATCTTGGTATAGTGCAACCTTGTCGCCACTGTAAATATCACCGGTGCAATAGGGAATGTACACCATGTTCCAGTTCTGTGATTTGGTCCAGGTCCAGGGATGAAGCCGGAACACAAAAGGACTCACCAGACTTGCCGAAGGGTTCATCAAACTCATGTAATCGTCGGGGATCCCATTTGGATTACGTGCGCCGCGAATGCCAGCGGCCCCGCTGCAACTTTCATAATCCCAACAAGCGCCACCGCCTTCGAGATAAAAAACTGTATTTCTAGTATGTGCGACGCGATTGACAAAAAACTTATAAGGAGAACCATCACCACACAGTGCCCCTGTATCCGGATGTAACTGTACGGTTTGCCATTGCAGATAATCACCACCACTGAATTCATCGTCAAAAGCTTGCGGATTTGATAGCAGCGGATACATGCCCTGACGTTGCTCCCAGGTCACGGGATTGTCTGGTCCAGGAGGTGAAAATAGATTGCGTAAAGTTTGCCAGAAATTGTAGTCGCCCGGCTCTGCCCATGTATCAATACTGCTAAAACTCAACATCAGTAGAAACGGAATGCTGTGCCATATTTTTCGCTTCATCTTGTCCTCCGGTTTGTTTTTTATCAGTCGTTTTTATGATTTAAAAATGGTGAGTCAACATCGTTATGAAGTTTAGAAAGACAGAAAAAGAAAGCGAGGAGACAAAAATCAATACTGGGCGATCAAGGAGAGAATTGGCGACAAACATCGCATAGGTCGATTCGAGAAGACAAAACCCACCCTGAGATTCGGCCTGTTTTAAACAGACGAATTAAACAGGTCGTTTAGCAATCTACTCAAACGTTTGTTTTATTTAGCAAATTTGAATTAATTCTACAGCACTTAAAAAATCTCAAACAATCGCGACTTTTCGAAAAGCAGGAGGATTGAAAAGTTCTCAAGTTTCAATAAACCTGCGAAAAGTCTCATCAACAGAAAAAATCTCAACTTTTTGTTGTTAAGCACAATAGCTTATACCGGTCCACGTTAAGATTGCGACGGTCAACTTGCTCCTCCGCATGTTCCGCCAACAGGTTCTTAAGTCAGATTTACAACGCTATTTCGAAAGAAAATAATCTTCGTCGAATGTTCGCATCCAGTTGGGAAAAAACACGGTAATGGAAGACACGATAACGCCATTGATAAACGCCTCAGGAAACATGCCCAATAAAATCCATTGATACTTAAAGTCGTCATTTAACCGAAACAGCGTAATGTCAAAGCTCCAAATAATGAAATAAGAAAAAATCGCCACCAGCGGAATGGTCAATGCGCCACCAATGAATCCCACGCCCAATGTGTAGAAAAACAGATTACTGGGTTCTTTGTTTCTGACCCATCGGCTTAAGTAAACAATAAATGCCGCGGGAGCAACCCCGTTAATCAAAAAGTGCGTGCCAAAATTACTCAGTGGCAATCCGGAAAAAAGCAGATACCCTAAAGTGGCAAGCGCACAAACAATCACACTGAATCGAAAGCCCACAATCAAAGCAACACTGGTTACGATTAATGGATGAATCCATAGCCCCTTGACCAACTCAAAGTGCATCAACCAGAAAATCACCAGAAAAAATATGCTTCCCAGCAATAAATGCTGTCGCTCAGGCACTTCAAAAATCTGTTGCCAGTGCGCCTTTAACGCAAACCAGCTGAGCAGAAAAATGCAAAACAAATTGACAACCCACAGAAAACTGGATGACATTAAGTCGGAATCAATTAACATTAAATCACTCTTATGGTTCAAAATAATTCGGCCCAAGGGATACAGATAATGGCTTCGAGTGACACCTTGACCACTTTAAACTTCAAGTTATCAACCTCGGGCTGACACCATGAGTTTACTCTTTTTTGCTGCCGGACTGGTACTCTTCTTATGGGCGATGCGCCAACTGGAAATATCCATTGGCCGATTGGGCAGCCAGTCTCTCAAGCAGTTGATACAAGATTATACGCGAACACCGCTGCATGGGGTGCTCGTCGGCGTTACTGCCACAGCGATATTGCAAAGCAGTTCGTTTGTCGGCCTGATCACTCTGGCATTTGTTGGCGCAGGTATCATGCCACTGAGAAACGCCATTGGCATCGTTCTTGGCTCTAATTTGGGTACCACACTCACCGGATGGATAGTGACATTACTCGGTTTTAAATTGAATATTGCCGAGTTCTATATACTGATGCTGGGCATTGCAGCCCTCGGTTTACTTTTGTCACCGTCAAAAAAACGCATGACCCGTTGGTTTCGAGTGCTGTTTTCGTTTTCGTTACTGTTAATGGGCTTATTTTTAATGAAAGACAGTATCGATTTTCTGCACCAATACATCGATACCGACCTGCTACAGTCACTGCACCCGATATTATTTTTTCTGTTAGGCATGGGCCTTACCGCGATCACTCAATCGTCGTCGGCCACCATGATGATTGCGCTCTCCGCAATTCATCAGGGTATCATTACCTTACCCAATGCTGCCGCATTAATTATCGGTGCCGACCTGGGAACCACCAGCACTGTGATCCTCGGGTCGATTCATGGATCGGTTATCAAGCGCCAGGTAGCATTGGTCCATTTTTTATTCAACTTAATCGTTGATTTAACCGCATTGTTCGCGTTACCGATCTTGTTAATGTTAATCAATGATTGGTTGCGAATTTCTGATCCTCTGTTTGCGCTTGTGGCAATTCACAGTACCTTTAATTTTTTCGGAATATTGGCTTTTCTGCCCTTTGTCAACTGGCTCGAAACCACTGTTCAACGGCTGTTTCCAAGACCCAAAGAAACCGTACTGAGTACCGAACAGGTATCGTGTTGTGTGGTTTCGATGGCACTGACAGCTGCCGAAAAAGACTTGAATCAACTATTACTCACCATCATCACACTTAACGCAAAGCGACTAAAACTGAACCAGCAATTGAACAACGCTTTGGCGTCTCAGCCTCAAACACCGCCAATGTTTTTACAGTCATCGGTCGATACGACTTATCAGAGGATCAAACAAGTCGAAAGCAAACTCGCGGATTATTTGATCGATATCCAGAAACAGGACCCTACAACCGAACAACTCAAAGTCATCTTACGATTTCAGGTGTGCCTTAGAGACGCTCTATACGCAGCCAAATCACTCAAAGATGCCGAAAATGATCTGGAAATGCTGGCAGAATTCGATGGCTTACCCGCAGAGCCGGCTCTGCAACAGCTAAAAACCCAAACGCTGGTATTTTATCAACATCTATTAAGTAAGTTGATGACCCAACAAGACGACACCAGGCTCAATCCTGCAATTGACTCGCTGGCTCTGATAAAACAAACTCACGACCAGTTCAACGATGCGATTTACCAATTGATAGACAACCAGCAGTTGCCTCATGAAGCGGCGTCAATGACGTTAAACGTCAACCGGGAGGTTTTATTAAGCTCACGGTCACTGCTCAATGCCGCAATGCACTTAAAAGAGTCGGTGGAAGAGCCTTCCAGCATCACATCGCTGCTTAAATAAAAAAGGAGACGAAGGTCATTATTTTTGACGTCAAGCAACAGTTTAGAGACAAAATCCTACCGTTCATAAGATTGATTTCGCTTAACGGTAGTCACTGCCATATGCTAGATGCAACCGTTCAACGAACTTTAAAAGCGAATTAATCGGTATGAGTTTACCCACCAAACAATGGCTGAGTTTTTATCTGCATCAGGGTACCGACGATAAACAACGCTCACTGGTCGACATCTGGACTTTGACGTTTGACGAGCTGGAAGCCCAGCACGACTTTATTCAATGGTTGTTTCCCATTCCTACCGCAAGCCCGGTCAACCCCGATGCTCCACGATTAACGCCTGATTTGATCGCAAAAATCTACCAAACGCCTGAAATACAACGCAATTTATTACGATCTTTTGACACTTTGGCGGCCTTTTGGGGATTCACTCGTAGCGACGATGACACCATTGAGCGAACCGCGCATTTTGAAACTCAAAGTAAAAAATGGTGCTGCTTGCAGAACCATAATCAGCTTCGGATCACCCGGGTACTAAAGTGCCTTACGCTGACCGGGCACGCCGAGTTAGCGGCCCAGACCTGTGAATTTTTATTGTCGGAAGTTAATACAGCGGGCTTAAGCTTCTCTCAACTTGAAGCCATCCCCTTCTGGATGAATGCCATCGAAGTTGACGACGAACTGGAACTTACCATGGACGACTTCGAAGAGTCGGCCTAAAGTCGCGACGCCTGACTCGCCAATTGCTCTATCGCGTCCCAGTCACCGCGCTCAATGCAATCGGGCGGTGCTATCCAGGTCCCACCGACGCATTCCACATTGGGAAGGGCCAAATAATCTTTTACATTGTTTGGTGAGATGCCGCCGGTTGGACAGAACCGAATCGAATCAAATGGTCCACCAAAAGCTTTTAAAGCGGCAACGCCACCCGACACTTCGGCCGGAAAAAATTTGAAACTCTGATACCCAAACTCCATGCCGGTCATAATTTGCGAAGCATTGGCAACACCAGGTAAAAGCGCAACGCGATAGTGTTCTGCACTGGCCAACAATTGCGGAGTTAATCCCGGACTTACGGCAAAGGACACATTGCGTTCATCCAATTGTTTAAGGTGTTGCTCGCTGGTTACAGTACCCGCTCCCACAATGGCGTCCGGCACCTTGTCTTGAATTGCCGAAATTGCGTCTAGTGCACAGCCGGTACGCAAGGTTATTTCCAACACTTTGAGGCCGCCCTTTACCAGAGCTGACGCCAAAGGCACCGCGGTTTCGAGGTCACGGATCACCAGCACCGGTACCACCGGTGCCTGTTGCATGATATGTCGAATGGATTGATGACGATTCACACTTCTCTCGCTTGTAACTAATTAAAGATTGATCAAATAGGCAGCGGCACCCAGCAGGCCCGGTTGCTCGTGAGTGACAATAGCGGTTGGAATTTTTCTTAAGTACTTTTGATAGTTGAGTTTATTTTCAAAGCGCCGGCGAAAAGCGCCGGCTTTTAATTGTTCTGCAAATCGCGGCGCGATACCGCCGCCAATATAAACGCCACCAGTCGCCCCCAGCGATAAAGCGAAATCTCCGGCAACACTGCCTAATATTTCGAAAAACTGATTCAATGAGCGTTGCGCCATTTCGTCATTATTCGCCGCAGCTTCGCCAATTTGCACGGCGTCCGAAAACTGCACCGATTGCTGATGAAAACTGCAAATCGAGCGATAGATATTGACCATACCGCGCCCGGACAAAAGTTCTTCGCAGGAAACAATACCAAGCTCACTGCGCAGGTATTGCAAAATATAATCTTCGATTTCGTTTTCAGGTGAAAAACTGCGATGCCCACCTTCCGTACTAAGCACCAGCGTTTTACCCTGATGCGGCAACATACCAGCCACCCCCAGTCCGGTACCCGGACCAACGATACAACGTTGCTCGTTATGGTTAAATTCCAGCCCGGGCTGTAGCTGACACAAATCGTCATCAGCCAAAACCGTGGTCGCCATAGCTGCAGCAGTAAAGTCATTAATCACCACCAGTCGCTCAATCCCCAGACTTTTGGCCAACTGTGTTTTCGAAAAGCTCCAGTGATTATTAGTCAGTTTGATCTTGTCACCACTGACCGGACAGGCCAATGCCAGACAAACGCTTTCGATTTGCAACTCCACTTGCGACAGATAATGATTAATCGCCTGTAATGGCGAGCCAAAATTTTCGCATTGCAATGTATGAATGTGCCGTAACTCGGTCGATTCAGACTCAACTAATGCAAAACGGGCATTTGTTCCGCCGATATCGGCGACTAAGTGGTAGGCCATGAGTTAAAAGTCACTGTCAAAATCGAAAATGGTTGCGCCCTGCTCGGCACCCGAAACCTGTTGACGCATGAGTTTGAACATCTCTCGTCCCATGCCGCTCTGATGATTGTTTTGTTGTTCTTGCACAAATTCGCGCTGCGACAGCTCTGTATCAGAAACCAGTAAGGTTAACTCGCCCGTTGTGGCATTCATGCGAACCATATCGCCCTCTTGCACTTTGGCAATTAATCCGCCGTCACTCGCTTCAGGGGTCAAGTGAATTGCCGCAGGCACTTTGCCCGACGCGCCTGACATCCGGCCGTCAGTCACCAGCGCCACGTTCAACCCGCGATCTTGCAAGTTAGCTAAATAAGGGGTCAGTTTGTGCAGCTCAGGCATGCCGATGGCTTTGGGTCCTTGAAAACGAACCACAGCCACCGTGTCTTCAGTAATTTCGTTGTTTTGGCAGGCGTGCATCAGTTCATCTTGACTGTGAAACACCCGGGCCGGGGCTTCGATCTGGCGGTGCTTGGGATCAACGGCCGATGTTTTGATCACGCTGCGTCCGAGATTGCCCTGTAAAATTTGCAGGCCACCTTCGTTTTGAAAGGGCGAGTCAACCCCTCGCAAAATATCGGTATCGCCCGACTGGTGTTCGCCCTTTTTAAACACCAACTCGCCATTTTCCAAGAAAGGCTCGTCGGTATAATCGGCCATCGAATCACCGTAAATACTGTTGGCGTTACTGTGCATCAACCCGGCTTTTTTCAACTCAGAAATGATAAAGGCCATACCGCCAGCAGCGTGAAAATGATTCACATCGGCCTTACCGTTCGGGTAAACCCGCGCCAGCAAGGGCACCACATTCGACAACTCCGAAAAATCTTCCCAGTTTACGATAATTCCGGCGGCCCGAGCGATGGCGATAATGTGCAAGGTGTGGTTGGTAGAGCCGCCAGTTGCCAGCAATCCAACAATACCATTAACAATGGAACGCTCATCGATCACTTGGCTCACGGGTTTAAAGTTTTTTCCCAAAGCGGTAATTTGCGTCGCGCGTTTTGCTGCATACTCGGTAAGTTTTTGGCGCAGTGGCGAGTCTGGATTGACAAACGAGCTGCCTGGTAAATGCAGCCCCATTATTTCCATCAACATTTGGTTGGTATTGGCAGTACCATAAAACGTACAGGTGCCAGCAGAGTGGTACGAATTACTTTCGGCCTCCAACAACTCGTCGCGGCCAACTTTACCCTCGGCAAATAATTTTCGAATCCGAGCTTTTTCGTCATTGCTGATCCCGGAGTGCATGGGACCGGCCGGCACAAAAATACAGGGCAATTGACCGAAACGTAATGCGGCAATCACCAGTCCCGGAACAATCTTGTCGCAAATGCCTAAAAACAAAGCGGCATCGAACATATTGTGCGACAAAGCAACGCCTGCTGCCTGCGCGATTAAGTCGCGACTGAACAAACTCAGCTCCATGCCGTCCTGACCTTGCGTCACGCCGTCGCACATGGCTGGCACGCCACCAGCAAACTGCGCTGTCGCGCCAACTTCCGACACGGCCTTTTTAATAATGTCGGGATAAGCATGGTAAGGCTGATGCGCCGACAACATTTCGTTGTAAGCCGACACAATGGCAACGTTTGGTGTTTCCATGCCTTTGAGCATTTGCTTATCTTGCGCGCCACAAGCCGCAAAACCATGCGCCAGATTGCCACAAGAAAGTGCCGATCGGTTCGGACCGTTGGATTTTTCTTGCTCAATGAAATCGAGGTATCGTTGGCGGCTCTGTTGGCTGCGCTCAATAATACGCTCGGTGACTTTCAGTAATGTCGTATTTAATGTTGGTTCTAAAGTCATTCGTTCACTCTAAATTTAGGGTGCCCAATAAATTTGCAGTTTCGGTTCGTCGTTGCGCAAGAAGTAACGAATGGGCATTTCAATTTCGTCACCGGGTTTTTCTGCTTTGTTCAACGTTTTCATTTTTTCTTCGCCAAACAGCAACAGATAGATATTGCGCGACGCTAACATCCGGTTCAGGGTTAAAGTTAAACGTGGGTGCGGCGCCATTTTCGGGTAAGTCACAGCAGTGTAGCTGGCGTTTTCCGCCGACACCGCCGCCTCAGTTTCTTTCGCACAGGGAAATAAAGACGCGGTATGGCCGTCATTACCCATGCCCAGAACGATCACATCCAGCGGACCGCGCACACGATCGTGTAACTGTGTTTCTAACATGTCTCGGTTTTCTTCGGGCGAGCCTGTGACGTTGAAAAACGGCAAGAACTCGGCCGCATCGGCCTTATTGGTTAACATGTGTTGTTTGATTAAACGCTCGTTGCTGGCTTCATCGGTCGGCGGTACCCAACGTTCATCGACCAATGAGATGACCACATCGGACCAATTAATGTCGGCCTTAGATAAACAGTCGTACATGCCCATGGGTGTAGAACCACCAGAAAGCCAGAGTGACGCGGTATTGTGCGCTTTTAGGGCATCGTCCAAATTTTTTGTGATAGCTTTAGAGAGCGCCACGTTGGCCTCTTCACGGGAGTCAAAATAATGCAACCCGGAAATTTCAACAGTCATAAATCAATCCGCCTTTTTATTCGTTGTCGTCTTGATTGTTAAACCATTTTCTTCCGTCTTTGGCAAGTAATTGATCCGCGGCGTCGGGTCCCATAGAACCTGCCGGATAAAACTGCACCGGTACATCAAACTCTTCCCAGCCCGCTAAAATAGCATCGGTCCAGCGCCAGGCTTCTTCGATTTCAAAACGCGACATAAATAACGTCGAGTTGCCGATAATGGCGTCGTACAACAAGCGCTCGTACCCTTTCGGGATATCGGCCGACTCGTACTGATCGTAAAAACTCAAATTGAGCGGATCAGATACCAAATTGATGGCCCCCGACAAAGAAGGCTCCTGATTCATCAGCATCAATTTAATGCTGTCTTTTGGCTGCAATCGGATGATCAGGCGATTCGCCTGGGTCGGTTGATTAAAAATAGAATGATGAATTTCTTTGAACTGAATGTCGATTTCGGCGTATCGACTTTTCAGACGTTTGCCGGTGCGTAAATAAAACGGAACGCCCGACCAACGCCAGTTATCAATATCAACTTTCAGTGCCACAAACGATTCGGTATCGCTTGGCTTCGGGTTGTCGCCTTCCTGATTGTATGCCGGCAAAGTTTTTCCATCGACCACACCGGAACTGTATTGACCACGTACCGTATTAAACTTGGTACGCTTACCTTCAATCGGTCGCAGCGAACGAAAAACTTTTATCTTTTCGTGTTTCAAAGCTTCGGGCGATAAATGCGTTGGCGGTTCCATGGCAATCAGTGCGAGCAGTTGCAACAGGTGATTCTGCACCATGTCCCGCAGTGCGCCGACATTATCGTAAAAGCTTTTACGATTGCCGACACCCACCGATTCCGACACCGTAATTTGCACGTGATCGATGAAGTTCTGATTCCACAGGGGTTCAAACATAACATTGGCAAAGCGCAGCGCCAGCAAATTTTGAACCGCACTTTTTCCCATGTAATGATCGATGCGATAAATATTGTCTTCTTGAAAAATCGCAGCCACCTGATCGTTAATTTCGATCGACGACTCAAGGTTGTAACCAATTGGCTTTTCGATCACCAGTCGGGCGTCGTCATCGGCAAGGCCCGCCGCTTGCAACTGATCACAAATGGGTACGAATAACCCCGGAGGCGTCGCTAAATAGTAGATGCAGCAACCTGAGCCTGGAGAAGATTCGAGGTGCGCTTTTAGCTGTTGGTAGTGCTCAGCTTTTCCAGCGTCCACCGTTAAAAAAGACAGCCGTTTTAAAAACCGTTTTACCTCTTCCGGATACTTATCTGGATCGGCAGTCGCGTTGTCGGTCAAGCCCACCAGCGCTTCCTGTTGAAACGTTTCGTCGCTCAAATCGCTGCGAGAACAACCGATAATGCGCATGTCGTCCGGCAACATCTGTTTCCGCTCAAGATTAAACAGGGCGGGCAGCAGTTTTCGATACGATAAATCGCCATTACCGCCAAAGAGCACCAGATTGCTGGCATTTTCTACTGAAGTAGCTGTCATAAAATGAAACTTTATTACAAATAAACGGTGAATTTCTCGGTATTATACAAAACAAATGTATAATAACAACGAATTATCGGCCAATAATAACAATAAAACACCTCAAACATCCAACCTAACGGCATTTTATGTAATTTTATTACACAATAACATCGGATGTTTATTACATAAATATGAAACTGACTTCCGAAGATACCCTAAAATTGGTATAGTTTTACTTAACATGACACCATCTTGAGCCGTACTGCTCCATGAAACTGATAAACCGAATTGAAGAAGCATTACAAACCCTGAGTAAATCCGAAAAGAAAGTGGCTCAGGAAGTTCTGGCCGATCCACAACGTGCCTACCAGTCCAGCATAGCATCTTTGGCCAAGGCCGCCGAGGTGAGTGAGCCTACGGTTAACCGCTTTTGTCGCTCAATGAGCTGTAAGGGGTTTCCCGACTTCAAACTGCAGTTGGCACAAAGCCTTGCAACGGGAACGCCCTACTTTACCGGCAATGTCTCTCTCGACGACAGTACCGAAGAGTTCACCAACAAGCTGTTTGACGCCACCATGATGTCGATCAGCGAAGCGCGAAAAGCAATTGATCCGGTTGCAGTGAGTCGCGTGGTTGATGCTCTGGCGCAGGCAAAACGCATTCTTTTTTATGGACTGGGAAGCTCGGGTGCCGTCGCCATGGATGCCGAAAATCGTTTCTTCCGGTTGGGTACACCAACCGCAGTTTATGACGATGTATTAAAACAGCGCATGGCGGCCGCCGCCTCACAAACCGGCGACGTACTGGTACTGTATTCTTACACCGGACGGACCATCCCCTTAATTGAAGCAGCTCAAATGGCGTCACAAGCAGGCGCCCTGGTGATTGGTATTACCAGTGCCGACTCCCCGCTCGCCAATATTTGCCATCTGGTTATAGAGGTACCCGGCGATCAGGAAGACACCGATATTTACACCCCAATGACCTCCCGCATCATTCATCTCACCATCACCGATATTCTGGCGACTGGCGTGATGTTACGACGCGGTCCAGTGTTTCAGGATCACTTAAGACGGATCAAAGAATCGTTAAAAGAGACAAGGCTTCCAAAAGAAAGCTAGATAGCGAATACATAGCGGTGGGAACAATAAGGCATTGCACCGTTCTTCTATTATTCTTTAATAACGTTCGAAAAGCCGCCGTATATCAGTCGTTTACCATCGAACGGCATGGGGTTTTCTTTCGGGTCCATACGCGGGTCTTGCATGAGCTTCTGCCATCCCTCATCGCGCACTTCTTTCGACGGCCAGACCACCCAGGAAAAAACAACCACCTCACTCTCTTCACACTTGACCGCTTTAGAAAACGAGGTGACTTCACCGTCGGGCACGTCGTCGCCCCAGTTTTCGTAAATCTCGACGGCGCCGTATTCTTTGAAAACCCCGGCCATGGTTTTGGCTTGGTCAATGTAAGCTTGTTTGT
>JBPEWV010000026.1:0-47274 GCA_052032335.1 Pleionea sp.
AGGCCGGTCGAGGATATTTTACAGTTACTAATATTGCTCACCGAAAAGCTGCAAAAGCGTTGGATGATGCAACCGTTGCTTTAATGAATACAAATGATTAAAAGTTCAACGATGACTCCGGTTATTTAAAGTTTAACTCGAAAACTCTTTTCTTAATTCAAGTCACACTTTTACGGGAAAAGTCAGTGGTGTAACTCAAGACAATCAATTTCAAATAAAAGGTCTTGAACACCGATGAGATTCAGGGATTATCTGAGGGTTTGACATTCGATTATCCGTTTATAATCAATTCAAACGGTGAAGCATCTTTTTGTGTCATTCTAGCGTCCAAAAGTGCGAAGTCGTAAAGCCTGGTTTTTTCCATGAGTTTCAAAAATTGATGACAACCCTTACAGTCACGTTCACATGAGAGAAGCGCTGTCCATTGAGCTGGATTGCTAACAAAATTAAGATACGTTTTCTTTCGCCGACCTAATCTTTGAACGCTTTGCGCTGATCGGCAACCAACGTTTGCAGTGTGTCTTCGAATTCTTTTCCTTGCTCTAGCAGTTCCATGCGGTCGGCGGCGAAAATGTCGACCAGTTGGTCTTCTTTCGGATCGAGCACTCGTTGGCCGTGTACGTCGGTAAAGATAAATTTGTTGGTGGTTGTCGATATAATGCTTAGCGTCAGTTGTTGAGGCTTTTGATCGGCTAAGGTGTAACGTACGATGGCGCCAGCCATTAAACTGTCGACCAGTTTTTTCGCATCATCGCGCTTTTTATCCAACAAAGCTTCTTCTTCTTTGGCGCGGGCAATGGCTTTTGCCCGTTCTTCTTCGAGCTTTTGTTTTTTCTCTTGTTGCTGCTTTAATTCTTCTTCTATTTTCTGGCGAATTGCCTGACGGGCGCGTTCTTCGGCGGCCTGTTTCTTGGCTTTGTCGGCGGCAACTTCTTGTTCAAACTTTTTAATTTGTTCATTGAGTACATGAACCCTGCGTGACATGATGTTTTCCAGGTACTCGGTTAATTCTTCCCAATAGTTGTGGGTTTCAATGGTTACAAGGGGCAGCTGTGTTGGATGAAAGCTTGCTGATGTCGTATCGAAGGTTGCAATGGTTGCTCCCGACAGATTGACAAACACCAACCACTTGCCCGTGTAGTCACGCGGTACCAATTGACAACGAAAGCGTTTGCCTTTTTGAATTAAGTAATACCAGTCATCGTCATCAAGTATCTTGTCCAGCTCATTAGAATAATCGATAACAGCCGACTCAGGCTCATCGATAATGAAATCATCCATAATGGTTGCATTGATTATCGTATGAAAGTCGGTTCTTTCCCCGTTTAACTTTTTAATATGGATGTCTTCGAGCTCGTAGAAAAAATCACTCAGGCCTTCCGAGCCATGAAATAGTTTATCGATTCCTTCGTACAATCTTTTTAAAGCTGGAGGAACTTTCTTCTGATATTCTTCGGCGAACTCTTTGGTGAATGGAGCATTGATACTCCAGATTAAAGTTTCAGCGTCTTCAATGGCGGTGTGCCACTTTTGCCCAACCGGGCCCGTTTCCATAAAAATATTTTTTAAATAGGGAGCGAGATAGTTTTCCATAAACTCCATAAGGAATACGGGAAACTCTTCGCCGGAGGACTTTTTTTGAATGTAGTCGGTGACAAACGCATCGGCTTTGATTTCGCGTTCTTCGCGTCGTTTTTGTTCAACAATTTTCTTAAGCCGCTGAGTTCGATACTCATTAAATGCGTTTTCAAGCGAAACAATTCGGTTGGACGCTTGTTCGTAAAGTCGTGGGTTGGCGCCTTTTTGATTCAATTGGGAAAGCACGAGTTTCACACCGTCGAGCAGTTTTCGTGCGAGCGTGCCGCTGCGCTGATCCCAACATTCGCCCAAAAGTAACAGCTTCGATAATACCAATTTGGCGGGATGTTGCTTTACCTGTAAAAATTCGGGTGAATGGACCGAAAGTTGAGCCCAACTGAGTGCTAACAGCTGGAGCAAACGTTTAATTTCGGCATGCTCTTCGGTGATACCGTTTAAATATTGGAAAGTCAGCTCGGTTAAATGAAGGCTGCTTTTGATGTTACCGGGAATGTGAAAGTTGCGTTGTTTGGACAGGTTCTGGTAAATGCAGGCAACGATTTCATAATGCGACATGGGAGAACTTTCAGGCGAGTCGGCCTTTAAGGTGTCGCGAAACAATTGCTGGAGAATGCCCAGAAGCTCCTGATTACTCAGCTCCTTAAAATCAGAACTGCGCTTTTTGTCTTGCTCACGAAATAACCGCTCTTCGAGCTCACGGTTTTTTCGGCTAAGTTCAAAAATAGTTTTATTCATACGCAGTTGATAACTTAATCGTGATGAGATGTCACTGATAGCAGCCTACGGATGTTACCTTAGATACCGGTGTTCGGCACCTTTTTAATGATAAATGCATCGCAATTCGAATAACTTTATTTATGGTTCAAGATCAGTCTTTGATTGCTTCCGCAGATTACTATTCTGACGAATAGATTAAAGATAGTTGCAATTTATTAATCTTGAAACCTCCTTGCTCATTACCGTCAGGCAAACAACTGCAAGCAAATTTTATGGTGGTATGGGGCTGAGGGTTGGGGCGATAACTGCGTCGATTCGGCGAAGCTGACATAAGAATGGCTATAAGCCGCTTGCAGCTAGCGAGTCGGCTTGTTAAATTAGCGCGCTATGCTGCCAGAACGTCCGTTTTGGTATATGATGACGACATATTATTAGAATGGGAACCCATCCCACTTTCAGCGGTCGAATTTGCAAGCTGAAGGGAGCGTCTCCACCTAGAATCTAACTGGACAATACAAGAACGATGTTAAATAAAATTCGCGGTCTTTTTTCTACTGACTTATCCATTGATTTGGGTACGGCCAATACTCTCATTTATGTCCCTGAAAGTGGGATTGTGTTGAATGAACCCTCTGTTGTAGCAATACGACGCGAAAGAAATGGCAACAAGTCGATAGCGGCGGTCGGTCAGGAAGCGAAAATGATGTTAGGGCGAACGCCGGGTAACATTGAGGCGATTCGACCGATGAAAGACGGCGTCATCGCCGATTTTGAAGTGACCGAAAAGATGCTCCAGGAATTTATTCGCAAAGTTCACGATAGCAGTTTCTTTATGCGTCCCAGCCCACGTGTCTTGGTGTGTGTACCTTGTGGCTCGACCCAGGTAGAACGCCGGGCGATTCGGGAGTCTGCTTACGGTGCCGGAGCGCGCGAAGTGTATTTGATTGAAGAGCCGATGGCCGCGGCAGTTGGGGCTGGCATGCCAGTTGGTGAAGCTCGCGGTTCAATGGTTGTTGACATCGGCGGTGGAACTACCGAAATCGCCATTTTGAGTTTGAATGGGGTTGTGCAGTCCGAGTCCGTCAGAATTGGTGGCGATCGATTTGACGAAGCCATTATTGAATACGTGCGACGCAATTACGGCACGGTCATTGGTGAAAGCACCGCTGAACGCATCAAACATGAGATTGGCACGGCGTATCCGAGCACCGAGGTGATGGAAATTGACGTTCGTGGTCGAAATCTGGCTGAGGGCGTGCCAAGAAGCTTCACGATCAACAGCAATGAAGTGCTGGAAGCCTTGCAAGATCCGCTAGCCGGTATTATTCGAGCGGTTCGTTCGGTACTGGAACAGTCTCCTCCAGAGCTGGCGGCTGATATATCGGAACGTGGGCTGGTATTAACTGGCGGCGGCGCCTTAATCAAAGATATCGACCGGTTGTTTATGGAAGAAACGGGACTCCCGGTCATCGTTGCTGAAGATCCGTTAACCTGTGTTGCAAGAGGTGGTGGTAAAGTTTTGGAAACCATCGAAACACACGGTGGCGATCTATTCTCTCACGACTAGTCAAAGTATTAATTTCTATCTATAATCAAAGACTTAGCTTTGCTACCGCAAGCTAAGTCTTAACTTATGGGTGGGGACGCGTTATCAAGCCGATTTTCGTTGATCAATCTTCTAGTTTAACCCGATTGCTTATTGCCATCGTGCTGTCGGCTGCGTTCATGTTTGCCGATCATCGGGGACAACACCTCGATTCTCTGCGTAATCTGTTATCCACTTTTTTGACGCCGCTGGTTTATCTGGCCGATCTTCCCGGTGAGTTAGCCTTTTGGAGCGGTGAGCGTATACGCAGTCGTGATGAACTTTTCGCAGAAAATCAAGTGCTTAAAGATGAAGTATTCATTCTAAGAACGCAATTACAAAAGCTGGTGTCGCTGAAAGCCGAGAACGCGCAACTGAGAAATTTATTGGGTACCGAGCAAAAAGTCGAAGGGCGTCGTCTGGTTGCTGAAATCATCAATGTTGCCGGCGACCCCGCTGCCCACGAAATTATTATCAACAAAGGTGAGAGACACGATGTTTATCGCGGGCAGGCGGTTCTCGACGCTTTTGGTGTTATGGGACAGGTGACCGAGGTGTCGGCGTTCACCAGCCGGGTGCTGTTAATTACCGATCCCCGGCACGCGATCCCGGTGAGGGTAGAGCGCAGCGGTGAGCGCAGTGTCGCGCTGGGAGAGGGCGAGCTCGATTTCGTCAGTTTGCAATACGTCAGAAACACCGCCGATATACAGGTGGGCGATTTACTTCTGAGCTCCGGTATTGGCGAGCGCTTCCCCGATGGCTATCCGGTGGCCACCGTGATCAACATTTCGCGAAATCCGGGAGAACCTTACGCACGTATCGAAGCTTCGACACAGGCCCATCTGGCACGTA
This sequence comes from Pleionea sp., assembly GCA_052032335.1. Classification (GTDB taxonomy): domain Bacteria; phylum Pseudomonadota; class Gammaproteobacteria; order Enterobacterales; family Kangiellaceae; genus Pleionea. The sequence goes on from JBPEWV010000026.1 coordinate 4,754, forward strand.
CCGGCCAAGTGTTATTAATATGGCCAGACAAAGAATTCTCCACCAATCAACCAGACAGCTCACCTTCCGAAAGCAATTCAGAGCCGGAGGAACAGCCATGAATCCGGCCTCGCGAAATAATTATTGGGTCATTGTGATGTCGTTTGCCGTGGCGATGTTGCTCGACACTTTGCCTTTACCGTCTTTTTTAACCCCTTATTGGCCGCAATGGCTGGCAATCGTGCTGCTTTATTGGGTGATTGCGTTGCCACAGCGAGTGGGCATTATGACTACCTGGGTGGTCGGATTATTTGTTGATGCCTTACAAGGCTCAGTGTTAGGGGTGCACGCTCTGAGCCTTTCGGTGATGAGTTACTTTGCATTATTGTTATACCAGCGCATTCGTTTGTTTCCGCGCTGGAAGCAGTCATTGGTGGTGGCCATGTTAGTAGGTATTTACATGCTGCTAAACCTTAGTTTAAGAAGTATGTTTGCCCCGGTGGAAAAGTCATTGGCTTACTGGCTTCCGATGGTAATAAGTGGCGTTATCTGGAGCTGGGCGTTTATTTTATTGCGTGATATACGACGACAATTCAGGGTTAATTAAGGATGGATGAGGTACATTATCAATGTTTGTGTCTGGCTTCTCAGTCTCCGAGACGGGCGCAGCTGCTGGACCAAATTGGTGTCGAGTACGAAGTGCGACCGGCTAATGTAGATGAGTCGGTAAGGCCCAATGAAATGGCGTTGGAATATGTCGAACGTATTACTTTGGCGAAAGCGCAGAATATCTGGTCGGCGCCCGACTACCATCGTAATTATCCTGTTTTGGCGTCGGACACGGCCGTTGTCGTCGATGGCAAAATATTGGGCAAACCTGAGAATCGAGAGCATGGGCTTGCCATGCTGGCGCTTTTGTCAGGACGCAAACATCAGGTGCTGACCGGGGTTGGTTTGGTAATGGGTGAGCGAGCAGATTACATAGCCAATATTTCGGATGTTCAATTTCGACCTCTGACCGAGCAGGACAAAAGCCGCTACTGGGCTACCGGAGAAGGGTTGGATAAAGCCGGTTGTTACGCAATTCAGGGGTATGCCGCAACCTTTATCGAAAGTATTACCGGCAGTTTTTCGGGCGTAATGGGACTGCCACTCAACGAAACCGCAGCGTTACTGGAGCGGTGGAATATAGCGTATTGGCCATCGAATGTGCGCCAGTCGACTTAGTTTTTCAGCGACCTAACGGAAGGCCGAATTAGCTTATGAGCGAAGAAATACTAATTAATGTTACGCCGCAGGAAACACGCGTTGCCGTTATCGAAAATGGAATGTTGCAAGAGCTGTTGATCGAGCGCAGTCACAGTCGTGGACTGGTTGGCAATATTTATAAAGGTAAGGTCAAACGAGTATTGCCGGGGATGCAGGCCGCTTTTGTCGACATTGGATTAGAGCGTAGCGCGTTTTTACACGTCTCTGAAATTATTTCGCAAAACGAGTCGGGTGACGAAATCAATGACGACATTACCCTGCTATTGCGCGAAGGCGAAGAAATCATTGTTCAGGTGATCAAAGATGAACTGGGCAGTAAAGGCGCGCGATTAACCACACACACCACGGTTCCGAGTCGTTATCTGGTTTTGATGCCGAAAAATTCTCACGTCGGCGTGTCACAGCGCATTGAAGATGAGAACGAACGCAATCGCTTGCGCGACATCTTGAATGAAAATGAAGGCGACGAGCAAGGCTACATTATCCGTACCGCTGCGGAAGGGGCGGGTGAAACCGAGTTGCGCCGCGACGTTTCCTTTTTGAAAAAATTATGGGATCGCATTCAAGGGCGAATTCAAACCGCAAAGTGTCCAGCACTGATATATGAAGATCTGAGTATTGAACTTAGAATTGTTCGTGACATGGTGGCCAGTAAAGTCGAAAAGATCCGCATAGACAGTGAAATGGTATTTAATAAAACCCAACAATTTGTCAAAGAATTCGTGCCCGAACTTGCCGCGCGGATGGAGGTATATCAGGGTGGGCGTCCCTTGTTTGATGTATTCAATGTCGAAGATGAAATTCAGAAAGCCCTGCATCGACAAGTGCCATTAAAATCTGGCGGCTCGTTGATTATCGATCAAACTGAAGCCATGACCACCATAGATGTGAATACAGGCGCTTTTGTAGGACATCGAAATCTTGAAGAAACCATCTTTCGAACCAATCTGGAAGCCGCTTCGGCCTTGGCCCGACAATTGCGATTAAGAAACCTCGGCGGCATCATCATTATCGATTTTATCGACATGAAAGAAGAGGAACACAAGCGTCAGGTATTAAGGACTCTGGAAAAAGCCCTGGAGCACGATCACGCCAAAACTCAAATTACCGAAGTGTCGTCTTTGGGCTTGGTCGAGATGACGCGCAAACGAACGCGAGAAAGCCTGGAGCGCACGCTCTGTGAAATTTGTCCGACTTGCCACGGTCGAGGGTCAATCAAAACCGCACAAACCGTGTGTTACGAAATTTTTCGTGAAATTACGCGGGCAGCTCGCGCCTATGAAGCGCAAAAGCTGTTGGTACTTGCATCGCAGGATGTGGTGGATTGCTTGTTGGATGAAGAAGCAAGCAGTGTGGCTGAGCTTGAATCTTACATCAATATACCGATCCGGTTTCAGGTTGAATCGCTTTATGCCCAAGAACAGTTTGACGTTGTATTAATGTAATGACGGCTGGAATGTATGTCTTTACCTAAACTTGTAGGCAGGTTGATAAACTGGTTGTGGTTGTTTTTTGCTGCAACGGTTATCACAGTCGCTGTTTTGGTGAGTTTGGCGCGAGCATTCCTACCTTTTATTCATGTCTTGCACAATGATATCGAAAGTTTTCTTTCAGAAAAATTAAACGCTCAAGTCACTTTCGAATCGATTCAAGGTGGTTGGGAAAATCAAGGTCCCAAATTAACCGTCACAGGAATCGATGTCGTTTCAACCGAAAATCAGTCGCACCCAGTTGTGGTTGAAGAATTGCTTATTTCGGTCAATTTATGGCAGTCGTTATTTAACCTTTCATTGGTAACCGATGAAATTCGATTAACTAACAGTCGCATCGAAGTCGATCTCGACTCTTCTATATTTAAACCTAATGACGCACCATCAACGGAAGTTGCCAGTTATTCCGGAACCGATATCTTTATCGATACGTTACTCGGACAAAACGATTTGTCGTTAAGCGAAATCGAATTTCATTTTTATAATGCCAGTCGAACTTACCCTGAGTTACAAATCAATCAGCTATTGATAAACAATTTTGGCGACATTCATCAGATAACCGCAAGAATGGATCAGGCATCGGGGGGGAACTTACGCATCGTTGCCGAGTTGTACGGTGACCCGAGACTGCCCAATTCTCGCCTCGACCTTTATTTAAAAAGTGACACAGTGCATCTGGCGGACCTCCCATTGTTTGACTCATTGGTTGCCGGAAGAATCGAGCAGGCGGCACTTAGTGGAGAAATCTGGGTTGACTGGTCTTATGAAGGTTGGCAGCAGGCATTTATGGATATTTCTTTAACACCCATGCAGTTTGATATTGAGCAGCAACGATTTACCTATCAATCCATCGCTTCGAAGCTGATATGGAAGAAGCTGCCGAATCAACAAAGTCAAATGCGCCTGAATCAGTTCAATGCGCTGGCGGAGAATGGTTCGGAAATTGATTTGTCCGGATTAACTTTGGCCTTCTCTAATTTACCGTCGAAGAAAATTGAATTGAGTTATCAAAATATTGAGCCGGGTAAGTTGAATAATATCTGGGCGCTGGCAATGGATGAGCCGGAGTTACAAAGATGGTTTTTAACTGCTGATCCGCAAATTAAAGTCGATGATATTCAGCTGACCGTGGAACAATTGAACCACGAGTGGGAAGTTTCAAAGGGTCGTGTGCATTTGTCTGAAATAAAGCTAAACCGAACCGAGTCAACACCAGAATTGCCCATGATGTCGGGTTTGGTGGTTATCGACAGAAACAAGGCCCAGTTTGATTTTTCCGCCGAATCGGGTGTTATCGATTATCGTCCTTTGTTTCGCTGGCCTATCGATACCGACGAGCTGACCGTTTCAGGAGAGTTTATTACCTACCCAACAGGAAGCTACTTAACATTTCGCGAATTTCATCTACAAAATCAGGACTTGACTCTGCTGGCCAAAGGCAACTTGCACTTTAGTGACTTTGCCGAGACTGAGTTGAGTGTCAGCGCCGAATTGTATGATGCCGACGCGGCAGCTAAGTCAAAATATCTTCCGGTCAGTGAAATGGATGAATCACTGATCGAGTACCTCGACAGTTCGGTAAACGGTGGAACCATTGAACTGGCCCGTTTTAATATGCACGCTCGACTGGTCGATGATTTATTGGAACAATCAGACACAACGTTTGACATTGTTGGTTATGCTCGGCAATTGGATTACAAGTATCAGCCGGACTTTCCCAAACTTGACCGGTTGGATGCCATTTTGTTTTTTAATCAAGACAGCATGTTTATTTCGACCACCAAAGCGAATTTGTGGGGTATCGATGTATCCCACGCAACGGCGGAAATTCCAGATTTTTCTTATCATCCGAAGTTACTGCTCGACATTAATGCATCAACGGATTTTGAAAGCACTCAACGGTTGGTGGAAAACTCCCAATTAAAAGAGATTATCGGCACCGTTCTTGATGATCTTCAACCGCAAGGACGGTTTACAGTCGGTACCCGTTTGAACATTCCTTTAGAGGGTGACGACGACATTGGTGTTAAAGGATTTGTCGAGTTGAACGGCAATGCGGTGGTTATTCCTGGAGCCGGATTGAAACCAGAAAAAGTAAATACTCGTCTGGAGTTCACCGAAAAGAGAATTTGGGCGAAGACCATTGCAGGCGAATTGCTCGGCGGTAAATTTGCTGGCGATATCGACACACAAGATTACGATGGCAGTCAACGCGTTACGTTGTCGGCAAGTGGAGAGGTTGATTTAGCGCAAGTTTCTGAGTGGGCGTTATCCGAAAAGCAGGACGCACTCACCGGAAAAACCAGTTTTCAACTGAACAGTTGGTTTTGTTTGACCAATTGCCGCAATCAGCAAAGTAATATTGTGGTTTCCAGTCAATTGACGGGCGCATCGAGTGCGCTACCGCAACCCTTTGCCAAAACAGAAAACGAATCGATGCCGCTTGAGGTGGTGCTTTCTCAATCGGATGACACCCAGAACATCCAGATTGATCTGGATAATAAACTCATGGCCGATTTGCATTTGCAGCGGCTTGACGATCTATTCCAATTGGCTCAAGGCACCATTGTGATTACTGACCATCCATCGGCAGTGCAATCAATCGACAACGCTCTGTCCGTTGAGGTCAATTTATCGACGGTTCACTTATTCGATTGGCTTGAGCGCATAACGCCCATCATCAAGGCATCAAATCAGTCCCAGTCAGCGGCTGCACCTTTACTGATAAACTTTTCCATCAAACGCTTGTTGCTGGAAGGTTTTGTGTTAAACGAGGTGAGCGCTTTAATGCAGAAAAATGACTCAGGTGAATTTGAAATTCGTTTTACCAGTCAAGAGGGACTTGGCAAAGTCACACTCAGGTCAGATGACGAGCTTTTAATCGAGATTGACCGTTTGGCGTTGACCGATGCAAATATTCTGGAGCAAGTTGAAACGCCAGAGCCATCTGATCCACAAAATCAAACCAATCCGGTGGAACAGGAAGTTTCTCAATCTGAAGAAGAATCATTCACACTCAGTGATTTATCGTCATTTCCGTCAATTCGATTGACCTGTCTATCGTGTGCTGTGAAAGGAATCAACCTCGGAAATCTTGAGATGAATCTTTACAGCGATGATGTGGCTCTGCATCTTTCGGGCTCAAACTTGATAGAAAACCTGATGGTGGCAGGTTTTAGTGCATCTTGGGATCTTGAATCTAATACAACGTCTTTTTTGAGCAACTTTTCAAGTTCAAATATCGGCGGCTTGTTGCGTTCCTGGGGCGCCAAAGTAGGGATTCACGACAGCGCCGCAGAAGGCACATTATCGCTCAGTTGGCCGGGTGGTCCCGAAGCTTTTTCTTTTGCCAACTTAATCGGAGGATTGTCGCTGCGGTTGGATGAAGGCCATCTGGAAGAAGTGTCCGACGCACGGGCTCGAATCTTTTCATTGTTCAGTCTGCAGTCGTTAACGCGGCGACTGACTCTGGACTTCAGTGATATTTATAAAGATGGCTTCTTTTACGATTCTATGCAGGGCGCTTTTGGCATTCGCGACGGCAAGGTGGTCACCGACAATTTTGTTATCAACGGTAAAGCCGCTGAGGTACAACTGTCTGGAATGGTTGATTTGGACAAAGAAACCTTGGACCAAAACGCATTAATCATTCCAAACATCACTTCCAGCTTACCGGTGCTGGCTGGCTGGGCAGTCGAACCCACAACGGGGGTCTTAGTATGGTTATTGAGTAAAATATTTGAGCCGGCGATTGATGTTGTTGCCAACGTGGAATATCGAATGGTTGGCGGCTGGGACAGTCCACAAGTAATCGAGCTTGGTAAATCGACGCGAGAAATCGAGTTGACCGACGAACAACTGGAAGCCATTCGTCAGGTGCACTCGGGAGAAAGCGAACTGGACGAGCAAAACAATGGCGCGGAACAACCCGGTGATTTGATTCAACAGAATGGATCCGAACAACAGAGTGGATCGGATGAACAGGGCAGTTTGGAAAAGCAAAATGAATTGGGTAATCAAGCAAAAGACAAAAACGAGCCAGCTGCAGAGCAAGAGGAAGCAGGACAACCAAAGCCTGCACAACCAGAGCTTGCACCAATAGAATTCACTCATCCCGATACGACGCAATCAGAGAACAGGCGTTTAGTGAGACTTGATAGAGGACATTGGTCGCAACAGTCTGATGCGGACGCCATGGCCAGAAAGACATCATTAAAGACCAAGCGCGCCATTCGGAGTCATGTTCACTTTTTTGACATGGTAAAAAATTCGATGAACCGAGAAGCTTTGGTATGACGTGTTTAAACGCTGCCGCGATTCAAATGTGTACCGGTATTGATGTGACCGAAAATCTCGTTTCGGCGGAAGCTTTGGTGGCTCAAGCCTCTGAGCAAGGCGCAAATCTTGTTGTGTTGCCGGAGTATTTTCCGTTCATGGGGGAAGATTTGTCGGCCAAGTTAGCCATTATGGAGGCGGCGGGCAATGGCCGTATCCAACAGGCCATGTCGAACTGGGCGAAGCAATACGGTGTTTGGCTTGTTGGCGGCAGTATCCCGATAATTTCAGATATTCCCGGCAAGCCTTTTGCTCGATGTTACGTTTTCAATGAGCAAGGAAAAATCGTCACTCATTACGATAAAATTCATATGTTTGACGTGCAGGTAGACGATAACATTCAGCACTATCGTGAGTCAGATTACAGTCTAGCGGGGGAAGGTCCGGTCATTTGTGATACACCCTGGGGCGCCATGGGTATTGCAGTTTGCTATGATATCCGTTTTCCTGAGTTGTTCCGTTATTATTTTGAGCATAATGTATCGTTAGTTGTGTTACCTTCAGCTTTTACGGTACCGACCGGCCGAGCTCACTGGGAAGTGCTGTTGCGGGCGAGGGCCATAGAAAACCAATGTTTCATGATTGCTGCCGCGCAAAGCGGCCTCCATGAAAACGGTCGCGAGACCTGGGGGCATTCGATGATTGTCGATCCCTGGGGCAAAATCATCACAGAAATAGAGAGTCAAACAGGTGCTGCAGTGGCGTCTTTAGATATGGCGTTAATCGAACAGTTAGCTGAGAAAATGCCGGTGAAACAACACCGAAAAGAATTGTGAATTAAACCTAGAACTCATTCGTTATCAGGAATTGTATGACAAACCAACTTGAGCAAGTTAAAAATTATTTTTATAACCCGGCGGGTCTGGATGATCATCAATTGGTGAAAATCCTCGAGTCCATGCTCGGCAATAAAGTTGATAATGCCGAACTTTATTTTCAAAGCGTGCGGCATGAAAGCTGGGGCCTGGAAGACGGAATTGTTAAAGACGCCAGTTACAATTCAGATCGCGGCGTCGGGGTTCGCGCGCTGGCGGGTGAGAAAACCGGTTTTGCCTATTCCGAAGAAATAATTGCACCGGCCCTTATGCAGGCTTCGGGGGCAGCCAAAAGCATTGCCAAAAGTGGTTCGATTGCCAAAGTGAACGCTTGGCAGTCGCCAATCATTACTTCTCTCTACGACGAGGCTGATCCCATTTTGTCGATGAGTGAAGAGCAAAAAATTTCTTTGCTGAAAGAATTGGATGAACGTGCCCGGGCTGAAGACCCGAGGGTAAAGCAGGTGATGGCATCGCTGGCTGCGGTTCATGAGAAAGTATTGGTCGTTGCTTCAGACGGAACCCTGGCGGCCGATGTTCGCCCTCTGATACGTATCAACGTGTCAGTCATCGCTGAGCAGAATGGACGTCGAGAAAGAGGCAGTGCTGGTGGTGGTGGTCGTTATGACTTCAACACTTTGATTGCTGAACACAACATCGATGCCTTCGCCAAAGAAGCGGTGCGTATGGCAATGGTCAATCTGGAAGCGATTGATGCACCTGCTGGCGTTATGCCGGTGGTGCTGGGCGCTGGATGGCCCGGTGTACTGTTGCACGAAGCCGTGGGGCATGGCCTTGAGGGGGATTTCAATCGTAAAGGTTCGTCTGCATTTTCTGGACGAATTGGTGAACGGGTTGCGTCACCATTAGTGACCGTTGTTGACGACGGTACCATAGAAAAAGCGCGAGGTTCACTGTCCATCGATGACGAAGGGACTCCGACGCAAAACACCGTATTGATTGAAGACGGTGTGTTAAAAGGCTATATGCAGGATAAGCGAAATGCCCGCTTGATGAATCAGCAATCGACCGGTAATGGTCGTCGAGAGTCGTACGCGCATCTGCCCATGCCGCGCATGACCAATACTTATATGCTGGCCGGTAAAGACAATCCGGAAGACATTATCAAGTCGGTCGACAAAGGTATCTACGCGCCGAATTTCGGGGGCGGGCAAGTGGACATTACTTCCGGTAAATTTGTGTTTTCTACCAGCGAAGCCTATCTGATAGAGAATGGAAAAATCACAGCACCAGTTAAGGGAGCCACCCTAATTGGTAATGGTCCTGAGGTGATGAAGAAAATTTCCATGGTGGGTAATGATCTGGCGCTCGACAAAGGTGTTGGGGTTTGCGGCAAAGAAGGTCAGTCGGTGCCGGTCGGAGTAGGCCAGCCAACTTTGAAAGTCGATGAATTGACTGTCGGTGGAACCCAGTAAAGTATTTCTCAATAATCCGCACGTGGAAAGTTCATCAGCCAGTTTAGAGCTTCATGCTTGTCAAAAAATAGGGCGACGTCGAATCCGCGTGTCTTGGCCATTCTGGCCCAGAAAAAACCAAGCAGTTTCAGGGTTTGTCTGGGCCTTACAATGACGGCGGTTCGCAAGGGTTTTGGCCAGTGCTCGCCCATCTCTGTGACCAGTTCATAGCGATCCATCATACTCAAGCTCCCCACCGCCGCTGTCAGGTCGACCAGCGCAGAATTGCAGTTTGCGGTCTGGCATAACAGAATAATTTGTTCGCCCAGCTGGGTGAGTGCTTCAAGCTGATAGCGCCCGGAAAATAGGACATCCAGATACCCAGATTCGAGACGAAAGCAGGTGTCTTCGATGGGTTTTTCAGTTTCGAGTTTGCACGCGCTTTGATTCAAATGCAGTAACCCAATGCCATGTCGGTCAGTTGTGTGATTCATTGATCAAGTTTAGACACAAAAAAAACAAATCGCGTGGGTATTTGTTGCGCTGCACTTGAAATATTGTTCTGTCGGTAAGACGCTCCGGTAACTGGATATTTCAATAATTAATAAAAAATGGCTTTATGCCTAATAAAATATCGTTAATATGAGTTTGGTGGCTCTAATCTTAATTAAAAGGTGGGTGTATGCTAGATTCGAAAATATCACTGGATCAGGCTGATATTGCGATCTTGAAAGTGTTACAGGACGAAGGTCGCATTAGCAACGTTGAATTGGCAAAGCGAGTTAATCTGTCGCCACCGGCGACGCTTGCCAGGCAGAAACGATTGGAAAAACAGGGGCTTATAGAGCGCTTTGTGGCCATTTTGGATCGCCACAAAACCGGCCATGACACCTTAAGTTTTATCCAGTTGACCTTGTCGTTGCATCAGCACCAGCAGATTAATGACATTCTGGAACAAATTGTGGCGATGCCGGAAGTACTCGAGTGTCATAACGTGACGGGCGAGTACGACTACCTGTTAAAGGTGGTATTGAGAAACACTCAGGCATTGGAAGCGTTTATATCGAAGAAACTGATCCCCATGCCAGGGATTGCCCGATTACACACCAGTTTGGTACTCAAAGAGTACAAGTCGTCCAGAGTGTTGAATTTAGACGAACCGTAACCACCAACTCCTCAGTCGAGTCGGGTGAAAGTGTCAGCAAAGAGGTAGAAAGATGAAGTCGACTCACATAGAAACCAATACCATTCATGCCGGTAAAGTTGCCGATAAGCAATTTGGTGCGCTGAGCACGCCCATTTACCAAACTTCCACCTATGTGTTTGACAATACCGAACAGGGTGGTGCGCGTTTTAGCGGCGATGAACAGGGCTATATATACGGTCGCCTCGGTAATCCAACGGTTCGAGAGTTGGAACAACGGATGGCGACTTTAGAGGGTACAGACGATGCGGCTGCTTTGGGATCCGGAATGGGAGCGGTATCGGCAACGATTTTTGCCATTGTGAAGTCGGGCGATCACATTGTAGCGTCCAACGCACTATACGGATGCACCTACGCCTTGCTGGAACATAAGTGTCGCGATTTCGGCATTGAGGTCAGCTTTGTTGACATCACTAATGAAATGGCTGTTCGCAATGCGATGCAAGACAACACCAAAATGATTTACGCGGAAACACCGATCAATCCGAATCTGGTTTGTGTGGACCTGGATATGGTCGCCCGGTTGGGAAAAGAATTTGGTGTGAAAACCATTATTGATAATACCTTTATGTCTCCGGTGCTGCAGCGTCCGGCAGAGCATGGCATCGATTTAATTGTTCATAGTGCAACCAAGTATCTGAATGGTCATGGTGACGTTATTGCCGGAATCGTTTGCGGAGATCAAGAAATGATCAATGAAATTAAAATGACCACCTTAAAAGACATGGGTGCGGTAATGAGCCCGCACGATGCCTGGCTGATCATTCGAGGTTTGAAAACATTGCACGTGCGAGTCGAACGCCACTGTGAAAACGCACAGAAGGTGGCTGAGTTTTTGGAACAACACCCCTCAATCGAACGAGTTTTCTTTCCCGGACTCGAGTCACACGATGGGCATGCGCTGATCGGAAAACAAATGAAAGCCGGTGGTGGTGTGATGGCGTTTGAAATGAAAGGCAACTTTGAAAATGCTGTGCAATTTATGGATCAATTGACCATGTGTAAACGCGCGGTCAGCTTGGGCGATGCCGAAACCCTGATCCAACATCCGGCATCAATGACGCATTCGCCTTACGAACCGGAGCAACGTCGTGCCGCAGGGATCAGCGACACTTTAATTCGCTTGTCGGTCGGTCTTGAACATGTTGACGATATCATTGCCGATCTCAAACAGGGTCTGAATAAAGCTTATACCGGACTGGTTAAAACCGGGTCTTAATGATCGACTCAACAAGTTAACTTTGATAGACCAATTCTTAATAATCTTTCTTTCGACGCGCTAGCGTTACTTGGCGATGTTTACGTAGTTCAAGTAACGCTGCTGAATTTCCCGAACGTAAGCGACCGGTTCACTGCCGCGACAGTAACCAAATCGGGTTTGCTTGTAGTATTCGGGGTATTGCAATTTGAGCATGGCCAGTTCCACGTTGTTGAACCATTTGTTCGGGTTCAATTGCAGTTTTTTCGCCAACTTTTGAGCGTCTTTCACATGCCCGTATCCTGCATTGTAAGCGGCTAACGCGAAGTACAAGCGTTCCTCCACGGGCAAATCGTTATCGAAGCGATCGCGCGTCCAGTCGAGGTACTCGATTCCGGCGGCGATGGATTCTTCAGGATCGTTTAAATTGGAATACCCCAATTCTTCAGCGGTTCTTGGTAACACCTGCATCAAACCTCGGGCGCCGGCGTGCGACTTTGCGTTCGGGTTAAAGCGACTTTCTTGATACATCTGGGCAACAATCAAACGCCAGTCAAAATTAAACGGCTTGGCGTTTTGTTTTACGATTGGATCGAACGGCGACAGCGCGGATCCTTCCGATATACGTTCTTTACGATGCTCTTGTTGTTGTCGCTGGTTGGCAAAATATTTATTTTTGATCACATTGTAAAAGGTCTGCCGATATTCTTTTCCGATGTACCGGTTGAGTGCATTGAGCAGTTTCGGATTATTTTTTCGCGTTATGTAGGCCCAAGGGATGCCCTCATTCAGGGTGATTGGTGAGTAGATGGTTTGGCGAAAGCTTTCTTCAATGTTAACCAGATTACTGTCAGCGATGGTGAGGTCGATATTTCCTCGGGCGACCTCGGCAATCAAAAGTTCGGTCGAAATCGATTCGTCCGCTGCTTTAACCTTGGCGCCGTATTTATGTTTTAACTGTTGCGCAGTGTCCCAGAAAGCGCTGGATTGTCGTACCCAGATGGTACGGCCTTTGAGATCTTCTTTTGATTCGATTTTTGCATTGTTGCGATTAGCGACGATTTTTTCGTCAACGCGATTGTATCGGATGCTGAAATTCAGTTCCTTTTTGCGTTTTTCAGTTCTTGAAATACCTGCGGCTATGACATCACCTTTACCTTCGTTTAACAGTTGCAGCATTTCTTCAAACTCATCGGCAACGATAATTTCAAGGTTAACCTTTTGTCGATCAGCAAATTCTTTCATTAAATCGTATTCAAATCCCATCAGTTCTCCGCGCCACATGAAGTAGGTTTCCGGACTGTTCCGTGTGATCATTCTCAGGGTGTAAGGTTTTGACTTAATGACATCAAGATCAACCGTTCTTGTTCGGTTCGCGGTACGCAACACGTGGTGAGCGGCAATGTATTCATTGAGTTCTTGTAAAAAAGAGTAGTTGTGTTGATTCAGTGCCCAGGCCTGAAACCGGGTTTCGGGAAATTCCTGAATCGCAGTCACATCGCTGCGATAGGTTAACAGTGTGTCAAGAGCCGACTGATCCATAATGGTGTACTGGATGTCTCCGGCAATCAGCGCATCGGCCAAATCATCAGAGCTGAGAGTTTTTTGCATAAATTCGATCTTGGCATCGGGTAAGTAGGCTTTGATCGAACCGATATAAGATGAGTCGTTGGGAACCGAAATGATCGGTTTATTAAGGTCTTGTGATGCGACTTTTTTGGTGCCAACCAGCACTTCGTTGTCGGTGGATAGCGATTGAGTAAACGCTACTCGTTTCTGACGCTCGTCGGTTATCGTTAAGTGGCGTGGAATAATGTCTGCTTGGAAGTTTAATAAAGCATCAAACATTTGGGTAAAGTTATTGACCATAACCCAACGAACTTCGAGATCGTGAAAGCGGGCGAAGTCGGTTAATAGTTGCCTATGGAATAAGCTGGTCGAGCCAGTGCGAGGTAAATGATTTTCTGACTCCCAGGCCAGTTTTAAGGCGCGAATGTAACCCGAACGTTTGATATCTTGCCATGATCTTGGCGCTTTTAATTTTGTGCCGGTATTTGAATATTGATTTTCTTTGCTTAAGGTAGGCGACTTCTGGTGACTTTCCGTTTCTTCTGCGTTGGTTGCAGGATCCGATCCTCCGCAAGCAACCAGTCCGAGGCTTAAAACCAACACAGTGGCGAGTTGAACTATTTTGTTAACTGAATTGAATTGCATACCTACCCCAAATATTTGACACAGCTTAAGTCTAGCAGGGCGACTTAAATTTTTGAATTCTCGCACTTTTGACCCGTTTTGAGCATTGACTCACAGTTCTGCAGTAAGCGTGCGGCAAATGTGCATTATTACCGAGGTTTTCCCGTTGAAGAGCTTAGGTGATCTACTTAAACTCCGCGCTCTTGAAAACTCTGTCTGAGTTTTGTTTCCAGTCTGCAAGGAGTATTTTATGTTTTATCATTCATTCACACCGAGAAATTATTCGGTGACGGTGGCTATGGCTGTGACGTTAGCAATTCCGGTTTTACCCGGTTATAGCGCAGAGTTGAATTCAAAGCAAAACGTTGATGCTGAAGAAAAAATTATTATCACGGGTTCGCGCATTAAGCGCACCGAGGTAGAAGGCGCCGCAACCGTGGTCAGTATGACCTCGGAAGAAATGCAAGCCCAGGGATTTACCACCTTGTTTGAAGCGTTGGGATCATTTACTTCGGCTACCGGGAGTTTTATCGGTGAACAGTCGCCTTCAGGTTTTCAGCCCAATGCCCAGGCGCTAAATTTTCGTGGATTGGGTCCGGGTCGTACACTCTATTTGTTGGACGGACGCCGAATCGCTGATTATCCATCGCCTTATGATGGTGAAAGCAATTTCGTTAATCTGGCGCATATTCCCCTGGCGATGGTCGAGCGTGTCGAGGTGATGGCCGGCGGTGCGTCTGCGATATACGGTTCTGATGCAATGGCGGGTGTGGTGAACATCATTACCAGGAAAAATCTGGATACGCACACCTTGGCTGCCCGTTTCGGTGATACTTTCGAAGGTGGCGCCAGTTCTCGTCGTTTTCAGTGGTACGGCGGTGTTGAAAAGAATAACTTTAAAAATCTCTGGGCGGTGGAGTTTTACGATACGGATCCACTGACCGGAGCTGATCGACCCTCAGTTGGTGCGCGCGAAAGCAATGTGGGTTTTGCGTTTGCCAATCAATATTTTGCCGATGGATTCAACACGCCTTTTTATTCGGTCGCCGACGCGACGTGCAATGAGTTTGGCTACGTTCGGGAAACTTACGATATTTATGGAAATGAGGGCAGTTTTTGCTCACGCTATTCTGACTTGAGTCGAACATTAAAGAACGAGCGTAAACGGTATAATCTATTCGATCGTATCTCTTTTGAGCAAGGAGATTACGACGAATTGTACTTGCAGTTGCACCTGTGGACTTCGGACGCTCGCAGCAATTCGGGGCCGTTATTCTGGGGGACCACCCGGCCAACACAATTGAATGATTTGTCCGGTACGCCGGTTGATTTAATTCAGTATTCAAGAACCTTTACCAGTGACGAGTTCGACAACAACTGGGCCAAACACCAAGAAACCGGCGCCGATATTCAAATCGGATACAGCGGTTTTAATGATAACTTTCAAGATTATGAAATAGTTTTTACCCACAGTTTTCAAAATTCGTCCGAATCACAAACGCGGTTAAAAGAACGCGAAGTGAATGAATTTTTCTTTGGGCAATATCAGGGCACTCAGTTTGGTTCAGACATCTACGCTGGTTTTTCGACCATTGATGTTTTTCAACAAACAGAACAAACGGACTATTCAAGATTGTTTCGTCAGCTCACTGATGCCGAAATACGCAGCTTAACGGGAGACAATGATTCAGATAAGTACAGTGCCGTCTCGACCCTTTCGTTTACCTATTCCGGAGATCTGTTTTCCATGCAGCACGGTGAGGCTCAGTTCGCAACAATCATAGAAGCTTCGCGTAAGGATTATGAAATCGACGTACATCCCAGAACTTTAAATGTCGAGGGTGATGGTTGGTGGGGACTCACCGGAACAGAAGGAAAAGGTGCTCGTAACAGCTATGGTTTGGGGATTGAAACCCGCTGGCCATTATTAAAAAACATGCACCTGACGGTAGCCGGTCGTTACGACAAATACGACGATGAGACGGCAGTTGATGACGCCTGGACTTATAATCTTGGTTTGGAATATCGTCCAGTCGAAGGCGTGTTACTGCGGGCGACGGCAAATTCTAACTTCCGCGCGCCAGATATGCACCTGGTCTACGCTGGACAAGGTGGCGCTTACTATGGCGGCACCGATGTGTTTGCGTTGACCGAGGGCAACCCTGAGCTGGAAGAAGAGACCGGAACCTCGCAAACCTTTGGCGTTGTCTACGAGCCGATTGAGGATTTGTCATTGTCGGTTGACTTTTATCAAATTGAACTTGAAGGTTTGGTTGAATTCGAAAATGGCATTGCCATCACCAATGATTTCATTTTGTGTAATACTGACCCGGAGTTTGAAACCAGTAACCCCGAAGCCTGTCAGTTTGCCAACAGCCGGGTAGAATACGATGGCTCTCAGTTCACTGTTTCGACACTTCCAATTAATACGGCGTATCGATTGCAGCAGGGTGTCGACAGCAGTTTTAAGTACAAGCTGGACACTGATGTGGGGCGTTTTTTGTTCTCGGCAAACCACACTAATGTGTTAAAGAGTGAGCGACAGTTGTTTGACGACACCGAGCGCAACAGCAACTGGCGAAACGATCGTGCCAACACGGATCTTCGCAGCCGTTTTAGGAGCAGTGCGAGTTGGGACCAAAATGACTGGCGCGTGACCTTGATGTCGAACCGATTGGGAACCATTAACAGTGTTGGTGGTGGTGAGCGTCTGGATTCTTGGACCACCTATAATCTGTCGGTTACCTATTTTGTCAATATGGACTTGTCGGTCGATTTGATAATTAATAATTTAACCGATGAATACCCTCGATTTGAAGACGATAGAGGATACCCCTATTTCAATGCAAATCATTATAACGCTCTGCGCCGTGGCTGGTTTCTTGAAGGCCGATACGAATTTTAGCAGAATAAAAAAGGTGGCTCAGGCCACCTTTTTATTGAAATGAATTTAAAAAACTAATCAATTTGGCTTTTTGTTTTTTAGGATTTTTTTGAGCGTTTCGAAGCAGTTGTCTTAATTGTTGACGATCGCACGACGGGTGCTCTTCGATAAACGTTTCTGGATCTACTTTTTGTTCTACCAGCTTCTTATACCAGTTTTCGCCATAGCTGGGTTGACTTACTTCAACCAAAGGAAGCCCGCGTTTAAACCGGGCATAGGCCAGCTCAATGGGTTCCAGATCGATTTCTCTTAATAATTTACCAATACGCTTGAAATGGCGTTTTCTTGCTTCGTGTCCCTTAATCCGTTCGAGTTCCCGATAAGCATCAATGATTTTTTCGTTGAGAGGGAGTTTTTGTAAGTTGGTGATACTAAGCTCTGACAACTCAGATCCGAACTGGGCGATTTCTTTTAACTCGGCTTTGAGCTGAGTTTTACTTTTTAAATCATCGTCTTCTTCGATGAGCGTATGGTCATGCGGTTCTTGACTCATTGGGTTTACCAGTGCAATGAAACTGTGGCGAATATTTTATCAGGATTCGTGTAAACATTGCGAACATCCAGCAAGTGATTGTCATCGAATCGATGTTGATAGGTCAGTCGAGTGTGTAACTCGGTGTCGCCCAGGCCAAATTTATACCCCAGTGAATTGTCGAGTCGTTTAAAATCAACCCGAAACCAGTCGTCGTAGTAATAATAGCCCACTGTCCATTGAATCAGATTGTCAAATTCAACAAACGAATTGAGTGACCAGGTTTGTTTGGCGCTGCTCTTTTGGTAAAAGTCATCAGTAAAATTGTCGATGTTAACGTCGGAAACAGTTGCCCACAGTCGCACCGATCGCGAGAGCGTCCACTCCAGTTGTCCTTCAACGCCTGAAACATCCACGGCTCCTGTATTGGTCAAGCTAAACCGACTGATCGAGGTTTCACCTTCCAATAAGTTGGATAAACGGTCGTGAAACAGCTTGATATCAAACTCGAGGGTTTGATCGGCATTACGAAAATACCAACCAAGCTCCCACGACTCGATGTCTTCAAAGTGAAGATTGCCGCTGCTCTGAGCGTGTTGGTAATACAATGCATTAGGCTCATTACCATTGACACTTGTTGGCGTACCATTGAGATCGGTCAGGTCGCGTAACAAATAACTGCGGTTGTTGTCGTTCTCGAATAAGTCAGGACTGCGATTCGCTTTGCTGTAGATCAGACGCAAACTCTGATTGGGCCGATACAACCAGTTGGTAGCAAATCTGGGAGTTACAGTATCGCCAACCAAGCTATCTCTTTCGTACATGGCTCCGAGGTTAAAACGCAAAAATGATAACGGGCTCAATTCGACATTGGTAAAGGCTCGCCAGATATCTTTCTCTGAAGAGCCGCCGAAATAACTTTCTGATTGTGCTTTGTCGTTGCGAAAGCTGAGACCGGCAACCAGCCGCACGGTGTCATTGATTTGCGTGGTTACCTGAGATTCGATATCGGTTCGATATTCTTTCAGATCCTGGTTTGCCCGACCGCAAACGGTCTCACCGCCATTGTTGAGTAAGCGAAGAATCGCTAATTGGGCTAATGCATCGGTTTCCGGATCGCCCGACGAAGGGGGTAATGAATCGGGTAATGCAGCGAGAAATTCGGAGTCGGTATAAATGGGATCGCGGTCGTAAAGATTGTAGAGTTCGTTGGACAGAAGTAAGGCCGGTAGACAACTGCGCCAATCTTCTCTGATCTTCGAATGACTGAAAAATGCTTGAGTTTTCGTTTCGGTGCGGGGAGAAAATGTCTTGAACAAAGTGAATTGTCCGTAACTGTTCTGTACATCAAGGTTGTGGTAATCGGAAAACTCACTCGGATCCAGGTCGTCGATTTGTTTAATGCTGTCGGCAACACCGAACTCAGCCCGTAAATAGTCGGTGTCGCTTTGGTGCCAGATTAAATCGGCATTAAAGAAGCTGGTTTCGTAAGCGTCATAGCGTTTCTCATTGGAACGGTTGACTTCAAATCCATCATCTTGATGGTGGTTCAGGCTGATGTCGAAGGCAAAATTTCCCAGCTCCTTCGCGTAATGAAACTTGCCATCGGAAATGCCGTGATTGCCCTGTGTGATGGCGGCAATTCCTCCGAGTCGATCTTCGGGATGAAAGGTGATGATGTTGATAACCGCCAAATAACTGTTGGCTCCGTACATGGCGGTGTTGGGACCGCGAATAATTTCTATACGCGATATTTTTTCCAAATCGATTGGAATATCTTTCCACATAATCCGAGCGAGCGCGGGTTGATAAATCGAGCGACCATCGATTAGCACTTGCAGGTGACGGCTGTTTTCTCCGGCGAGTGTGTGGTAGCCAACTTCTGGTTGATGCCCGCGTTCGTATCCGACGTACATGCCGGGCACCAGTCGAAACACTTCGGCCAGAGTGCGTACACCCAGCTTCGCGATGGTGTCCTGAGTAATCACCGTTACAGCTGCGGGAGTTTCACTTTTGGGTTGCTTCAATCGTGTGGCACTTAATACCACCGGTAAATCTTGTTCAAAAAAATCACCGAACTCGGACGATTCATCGGATGCATTTAATGGAAGACACAAAAAGCCGGTCAATCCGAACAAGGTCATTTTATGAATAGATCGCATATATTGAATTGACTACCGATTTTATTATTACGAATTTGGTTCAACTGTTAGTGACGGTTGAAATAGCGTGATATTATTCTTATCAATTACTTTCCAGTTTAGTTATAGTTTCATAAAAATTCATCTTTTTTGTCAGGAGCTTGCGTGTCAAATCAAAATAACACTTCGCTGAAATCGATCGATCTGTCTGAGAAAATTTCTGAAATGAAAGCCACCTGCGAGCGTATTTTGACGTTGGCAAAAGATAACGGTGCCACTAGCGCCCAGGTGGGAGTCAGTCAAGATACTGGTCTTGGTGTTCAGGTTCGTGGAGGCGATGTTGAAACCGTTGAGTTTAATCAAGATAGCAGCTTTGGCATCAGTGTGTTTTTTGGTCAGAGTAAAGGCATGGCATCAACCACCGATACCAGCGATAAAGGATTGAACGAAGCGGTCGAGAAAGCGTGTAATATTGCGCGTTACACCTCGTCTGATCCGCACGCCGGACTGGCAGAAAAAGAGTTGATGGCAACCGAAATGGCCGATCTGGAGCTGGACCATCCCAGTGATATTGACGTCGAGAAGATGATACAACAATCGCTGAAGTGCGAAGCCAGCGGGCTTAAATTTGATACGCGAGTCACTCAGTCCGATGGCGCTGGTATGTCGGCTCACCGGTACGCCAGAGTTTACGCCAATTCACACGGTTTCATCGGCAGCAACGCCAGCACGCGTTACAGTTTGAGCAGCTTGCTTATTGCTGAAGATGCTAAGGGAATGCAACGTAATCACTGGTATACCCTGGGCCGGCAATTAGAACAGCTCGAATCCCCCGAATCGGTGGGTAAAAAAGCCGCCGAACGCGTGGTGAGTCATTTGGGCTCGCGCAGCATAGGTACCCGTAAAGTGCCGATTATGATGGCGCCCGAAGTCGCTCGTGGATTATTTGGCCATTTTTTCTCGGCGATACAGGGCAGTTCATTGTATCGAAACGCTTCGTTTCTGGTCGACTCCCTTGGCAAGAAAGTGTTTCCCGATTTTATACGCATCGATGAGCGACCGCATTTAAAGGGAGGTCTGGCGTCGACTTATTTTGACAGTGAAGGGGTTGCGACTCACGACCGCGACATAGTCGAGTCCGGCGAGCTCCAAGGTTATATTCTAAGCAGTTACTCGGCGCGAAAACTGGGCATGCAAACAACCGCCAATGCCGGTGGATTACACAATGTGTTCATCAGTCACAGTGAACTCGATTTTAAACAGATGTTGCGTGAGATGGGCCGTGGATTGCTGGTGACTGAAGTGATGGGTCAGGGCGTCAACATTGTGACCGGCGATTATTCTCGAGGAGCTTCGGGCTTTTGGGTCGAAAATGGAGAAATCCAGTTTCCAGTGCACGAAGTCACTATCGCCGGAAATCTGAAAGACATGTTTTTGAACATTCGAATGATGGGCAATGATCTCGACTGGCGTTCGCCTGTGGTTGCTGGCTCTTTGATCATTGATGGCATGACTGTTGCCGGTAACGATTAATAGGTGTCAGGTAAAAAACAAGGTTGCAAAACCCAGCAAGGTAAAGAAACCAACGACGTCGGTGATGGTGGTTAAAATAACACCGCCCGATAACGCCGGATCCATATTGAATTTTCTCAATACCATGGGCAAAGTGGCTCCGGCAAAAACCCCGATGATTAAATTGACCACCATTGCCCCGGAGATGGCAATAGCCAACATCAATGAGTGTTCTCGGTCGAACCAGAAAAAGGTGAGGGTTCCAACCGCAATCGCCCAAAATATGCCGTTTATTATGCTCACACCCAACTCTTTCATCACTAACCAGCGGCTGTTACCGGCAACAACATGACCGAGCGATATGCCTCGGATCACCAGCGTTAAGGTCTGAGTGCCGGCGACTCCACCCATGCTTGGGACTATGGGCTGCAATACGGCAAGTGCTGTGACCAACTTGATGGTGTCTTCAAAAATGCCGATGACCTGAGCCGCGACCAATACGGTCAGTAAGTTGATACCCAGCCAAATGGCACGACGTTTTGCTGACAACCAAACCGGAGCAAAGGTGTCGTCCGCTTCATCCAGACCCGCCATACTCATTAAGGAGTGTTCGGCCTCTTCACGGATAACGTCGACCACGTCGTCAATGGTGATTCGTCCGAGCAAACGTCCGTCTTCATCTACTACGGGCGCTGAGACCAGATCGCGTCGTTCGAATATTTGGGCGACTTCGGTTTCTGATGTGGTTGCGAGAATGGTTTCGACGTTCTCATTAAGAATTTCTTCCACCAGAACATTGGGTTTGGCTGTGATGATTGAAGCCAGACTGACAGCGCCCAACAGTCGGTCTTTGGTATCAACGACATAGATGCTGTCGGTGGAGTCGGGTAACCCTTTCATTCTTAAGTAACGAGACACCACGTCGACGGTGACTTTTGAACGCACCGTAATGGTGTCGAGGTTCATCAGTCCGCCGGCGGTGTCTTCCGGAAAAATCAATGCTGCTTCGACCCGGTGACGGTCTTGCTCACTCATGGAGGCCATAACTTCCAGATAGACGCTTTCTGGCAGTTCACCCAGGATGTCGGCAAGATCATCGACTTCGAGACCTTCAATGGCCTGAGCCAGGTGTTCGGGTGCCATCTGATCGACGAAGTTATTGCGAATTTCTTCGTTCAGATAGTTGAGAATGTCGCCTTCCTGTTCGACATTGACCAGTTTCCAAAGCAGATTTCTTGCGCGCGGTGGTGACGATTCAAGCAGGTGAGCAACGTCGGAGGGCGGCATATCGTTAAGCATCATCCGAACATGGACGAACATCCCGCTTTGCAACGCGTCGTTCAGTTGCTGAATCTGGTTGTCGGGTTGTTCTTGTTCGGGTGTTTCAGTCATGCAGCAGCCCAAGTTTGGTTGATTTAAAAATCTATAATAAGCAAAGAGTTAGCGTAAGCAGATTATAGCGTTTCTAGAAATATAGTCGAAGAGAAAATCAGTTAGATTCGTAAAAGCCGTCTTTGAAAAGCTGCTCAAGTGCCGTGATGGCTGCTTTTTCATCGACACCATCTGCAATGATTTCGACAGTTTTGCCACAGTTTGCGGCAAGTGTCAGTAAGTGAATCAAGCTGTCGGCTGGCACTTCATTGCCTTGATGCTTAATGGTGATGTTGGACTGATAATTTTCTACCAGCTTAACCACTTCGGCGGCGGCTCTGGCGTGCATCCCTTTGGCGTTAACGATGGTGCAGTTTTTCTTGATCATATCAGCACGTCGCTATTGAGTTAAACCAGGCGAATACCGTCGATTGCTGCCTGAAGTAAATGATTGGCCGCAGCTTCGAGAGATTTATGTTCGCATTCTTTTATGGCGTGGATCATCGCATCGTTGTAGCCAACAATACATTTCACGTTTAACTCTCGGCTCAGTCTTTCGAACAAGCCCCGATGCGTAGCGTCGCTGTCGATCAGGACCAGCACACCATCACCTTTATCGATATTTTTTATGCGCCCGGCAACATGAGGAAAAATAATGTTGTCGCTGGCGTCCGGGTTAAAGGTTAAGGTGTGACAATCGATGCCCAGAGTCTCTTGGCGTTTTCGAACAACGTCGAGTATTTCGGCTCCAGCCATTGATCGTGAAAGAATTAATACGCTGATTCGGCTCATATCAGGCTCCTACGAAAGCGGATGGAGAACACCAAGCGGACATGCCTAGTGTTTAAGATCACGGTGCGACACTTTGGTGTTGGGGCGTTCGCTTCTGAAGTAAGCCGCCAACTTTTCTGCCATATAAACGCTGCGATGGTGCCCACCGGTACACCCAATAGCAATGGTCATATAGCTTCGATTATCTTGTTCAAATCGCGGTAACCAGGTGTGTAGAAAGACTTTAAGTTGCCAGAACAACTCCATAACCAGTGGCTGTTGATCGAGGTAGTCGATAATTTCCTGATCGGTACCGTTAAACTCACGAAGCGCCGTATCCCAATAGGGGTTGGGTAAACAACGAACATCAAACACATAGTCGGCTTCGGTGGGGATACCATTTTTGAAACCAAAGGATTCGAACAGAATGTCCATTTTGGCCTGATGTTCGGACAAAACGCGCTCTCGAATAAAATCTCTCAGTGCATAGGGCGTCATCGACGTGGTATCGACGATCAAGTCGGCAGATAATGCGACCGGCTCAAGTAAATCGCGTTCTTTAAGTAATGCTTCTTTTAGAGAAAATCCACTTTGAGTCAAAGGGTGTCGGCGGCGAGTTTCACTGAAACGTTTAAGCAGCGTCGCATCATCTGCGTCGATGTAAAACACTTGAAAGTGTTCGCCTTTTTCGCTGATGGACTCCAGAATTTCAGAAAAGCGTTTTAAGTCACCGGGAAAACTGCGGGCATCGATACCGAGAGCAAGATCTTGATGTTTAACTTCGAAGGTTTCGATGAGTTGCGGAATTAAGGAAAGCGGAATGTTATCAACGCAGTAAAAACCTTGATCTTCCAGTGCTCTTAGCGCAACCGTCTTTCCGGAGCCTGACCGTCCACTTAAGATGACTCTTTTCATTAGAATCTCAACTGCCGTTGGTTTGTTTTTCGAATCCTGATTTGACTATATCATAGAGTGCTTGCTCATTATAAGCGTTACGTAATTGTCGGCAGAAACCTTCTTCTTTCAATAAGCTGGCAATGCTGGACAAACATTCGATATGTTCGTCGTGCGCCGCTTCGGGGACTAGCACCGCAAATAAGATATCGACGGGTTGGCCGTCGGTGGCGTCATAGTCGACGGGCGATTCAAGCATTAAAATGGCGCAAACCGGCCCCTGACAACTGTTGCACCGACCGTGAGGAATAGCGATCCCACGACCGATTCCTGTGCAGCCAAGGCGTTCACGGGTAAACAAGCTGTCTAGAACGTTTTGTTCTGACAATTGTTCATTCGAATGAGACAGTAATTCGCTGAGAATCTCAAATGCTCGCTTCTTGCTCGAAGCTTGCGCACCCACACGGGTGCGCTCAATGGTTAAACACGTTAAAAAGCCCATAATTAGTGGCGTATCATTTTTTCCTTGTGCTTGATCACCTGGCGATCAAGCTTGTCGATTAGTGAATCAATGGCAGCGTACATATCTTCTGTTTCTGCATTGGCAAAAATTTCTCCGCCATTGACGTTAAGTTTGGCTTCGGCTGACTGACGCAATTTTTCAACGCTTAAAATCACGTGAACATTATTAATGTGATCAAAGTGCCTCTCTAATTTTTCAAATTTTTCGTGCACGTAGTTACGCAATGATTCTGTAATATCGACGTGGTGACCCGTTAAATTAATTTGCATAGTCGACTTCCTTCTTTTGTGGTGATTTCATACTGAAGCCATGCTTCGGTATATGCCAGTTTCTCAGGTTGCTTCTTTATGCTAGCAACCTGAGTAAACACCGTTTTAAAGTTTAATGCTCAAGCATGTGCCTAATTTAGACTCAGATCAAAGATTTGCGTTCATTTGAAGGCGGAATATTCATTGCCTCCCGATATTTGGCAATGGTTCTTCGCGCCACGTTAATACCTTGCTCTTTCAATAAATTGGCTATTTTGTTATCGCTTAATGGTTTTGCGCTGTTTTCTGCCGCAATTAACTTTTTTATCAAAGCCCGAATTGCGGTTGACGAACATTCTCCTCCAGAGGCGGTGCTTACATGGCTGGAAAAGAAGTATTTTAATTCGAAAACGCCTCTCGGAGAGTGCATAAACTTTTGTGTGGTAACCCGCGACACCGTCGATTCGTGCATATCAACTTCTTCTGCAATGCTCGAGAGCACTAGCGGTTTCATGGCTTCTTCGCCATATTCGAAAAAATCCATTTGTTTTTCGACAATGCAAGTGGCAACTTTGAGTAACGTCTCATTGCGGCTTTGCAAACTTTTTATAAACCACTTGGCTTCCTGAAGGTTGTTTTTCAGATAAGTGTTGTCAGAACTGGAATCGGCACGTTTAATTAGCGATGCGTAATCTGAGTTGATGCGTAACTTAGGTGCGCAATCTGGATTCAGTTCAACCGTCCAGCGATCGTTCTTTTTACTGACAAATACGTCGGGTATCACGTATTCGGATTGGCCCGACGAAACATTACTTCCGGGTCTCGGATTCAGTTTTTGCACAAAGCTCATAACTTCTTTTAAGAAATCTTCTGGCCACTTGGTCTGCCGCATGATTTGCTTGTAATTTCTTGAAGCCAGCGCATCAAAATGGTGTTCGATTAATTCTTTGGTTTCAAGCCAAAAGGGTTCATCGTCTGAGTATTGTCGCAATTGAAGTTGAAGGCACTCTTTTAAGTTACGCGCGCCAACGCCTGCCGGGTCAAACGATTGTATGAGATGCAGCACGGCCTCAACTTCATCAACCTCAACCTGCTGATCAATTTCTTCCTGGTCATCGGCGTTCAGTTGTTCAACGAACTCATCAAGCGGGGTGCGTAAGTATCCTTCGTCGTCGATTTCGTCGATCAATAACAGCGCAATGGCTTTATCTCGCTCGGTAATTGGGGTTAAATCGAGCTGCCAAACCAGGTGGTCGCGTAACGACTCGGTGGTTTCGCCCTGATAGTCGAAATCTCGGTCATCGCCGCTGCCCCGAGACATAGAGGTTGGGGGCGAATATTGCCAGTCTTCCCATTGTGTATCAACTGCAAGTTCTTTCTCGATGGTTTCATTTTTCAGTGCTTCAGCGGTATCTATTTCTGACGACTCGGGTTTATCAAGTGATTGTTTTCCGTTCAGTTCTTCGTCGCGCTCATTGTTTTCTTCACTGCCATCCAGCATCGGGTTGGATTCAAGCGCTTCTTGAATTTCGTTTTGAAGATCGAGACTTGATAATTGCAATAGGCGAATTGCCTGTTGCAATTGAGGGGTCATGGTCAGGCTTTGACCGATTTTCAGCTGTAGGGAAGGCTTCATTTAATATCGTTGTAGCCGTTGTATTGGTTCATATAACACTTTCCTTTCAAAATCAGTAGCTTTTGAGCATTTTGTGGCTAGCGATTTCTTCGTTACTTTAATAATAGCAACTCAGCAAGAAAGCGTGAATAATTTCTTGTCTGACATAATATCCAATTGGGTTCATTTTATCTTTTTCAATGCTGAGCGCAACCGATTCTCAAACTGGTACTTTGTATAATGCAGTGTCATAAATGCAGCATTAAATATTAAATTCGCTGCCCAGGTAAACTTTTTTCACCAACTCATTGTTTAAGACTTCATCAGCCGTGCCCTCGGCGATAAGTTCGCCAGCATTGACAATGTAGGCGTGCTCACAAACGGACAGGGTTTCACGAACATTGTGGTCTGTTATCAAAACGCCGAGACCACGCTGCTTCAGTTGCTGAATGATTTGTTTGATTTCATTGACAGAGATTGGGTCAACTCCGGCGAAAGGTTCATCGAGTAAAATGAACTTCGGATCATTGGCCAACGCTCTGGCGATTTCGACTCGGCGACGCTCACCACCTGACAGGCTCATTCCAAGTGAATGCCGAATGTGTTCGATTTGAAATTCGCCCAACAATTTTTCCAGTTCTTGCCAACGTTGTTCATCACTCAGGTCTGTTCGTAATTCCAGCACCGCCATAATGTTATCGGTTACACTGAGCTTGCGAAAAATGGAGGCTTCTTGTGGAAGATAGCCGATACCCATTTTGGCGCGCTCGTGCATTGCCTTATCGGAAATGTTGTGGTCATCAATTAAGATGCTGCCTTTGTCCTGGGGTACGAGTCCGACAATCATGTAAAACGACGTGGTTTTGCCCGCGCCGTTGGGGCCGAGCAAGCCAACTATTTGCCCACGACTGACCTGCATCGAGACATCTTTTACGACCTGTCTGCTCTTGTACGATTTGGCTAAGTGAGAAGCGATCAACTGACTCATAGTTCTGGATTCTTTATGATTTCGATTCGTTTGTTTTTAATGGGCGGAACCTGCCACGTTTGATCAATCGAGTTGTAGATGAGTTTCTCGGCCTTTATCTGATTGCCGGCTTGATTAAAAGTCACCTTGCCTTGCAGGGTTAAAGTGCCAGTTTGGTGTTGATAACTGAGTTGACTCGCTGTGGCTTCTAGTGGTGCGCGATTTTCGCCTGTGATTAATATACTCAATGGATCACCAGATGCATTCAGCGCATCCGGCAAAGTTTGGTCGGTATTTTGAAATTGATACGAGACTTGAGTGCTTTTAATCATTAACTTGTTATCACGCGACACCAGATCTATTTCAACCTTGTTTTCAAAATTAAACAACTGCTCGTTGGAACGGTAAGAAAACTTCTGGGCTTTAGCGTCGATCGAGAAGCTTTCATTTCGTTGCTGCATTCGAATTGGATTGCCAATTCCTTCAAATATTGAGCGTTGGTCGTCGGTTCTTTTGACTGTTAATTGATCGGCCGAGAATGCGACCTGTTGGTCGCAATAGACCACATTGCCGCGATGAATCATTTCGCCCAGTCGGCCAGAGCCCGACGAACTTTCCGCAGAAAAGCTGGCTGTTTTGCAGTGCTTTAAGTCCGACGAAATACTGAGTCCATGAATTAAAAATACAATCAGAAAAACACCATACTTCATTGGGCTTCTTGTCCTTTAACCTGACTTTTTATCTCATAGCGTTGGTTGGTGAGATCCACTGATAAACCAACCCCGGACAATTTAAAACCGCCGTTATTTATGGTAACGGGCGCTTCGGTCGATAATTGTTTTCTTCGGGCATCGTAGTGAAGGTTGTCTGTTACAAACGAAAGTCGTGTTTTTGCAGAGGACTCTTCAATGTTGACCCGTTGCGCTAACGCTAAGGATAAAAAATTATCCTTGCTGCTGGCCGAACCCGCTGACATTTTCCAGCGGTTGTCTTCAACTCGGGTTTCAATTGTGGGGGCGGTTAAGGTGGTCAAGTCGTTGATGGTTTCGGCTTTTTCAGCATGAATGGTATGAATCTGCTGACCACTTTTGTCGAACTGAACAATGGACAGGTCGGACATTTTATATTGATGTATCAGCGCGCCCATTGAGGGGTCGGTTTTGGTGGTTTTGGGCGATGAAAAAAATAAAGCGATCGCCCAGCTAAACACAATGGCGGCGGTCAAGTAGGGGATTAACCGTTTCACATTCATTGCATCAAATAGGCTTTATAAGTGGAATCGAGTAGATCACGGCTGATCAACAACAACTCGGCAATGTTTCGAACCGCACCAGCCCCGCCTTTTTCGTCAGTAATCCAATCGGCGTGTTGTTTCACAAACCAGTTTGCGTCACTGACCGCAATGCCTAGACCACTGGTTATCATGAGTGGCAAGTCGGGTAGGTCATCGCCCACGTGCGCCACCTGGTCAGCACTCAAATTTTCTTGCTTGATGATTTCTTGAAACGCAGAACGTTTGTCGCTGGCACCTTGATAAATGTGAGTAATGCCCAGTTCTTTCGCGCGTTTTTCGACAATGGCCGACTGTCTGCCGGTTATGATGGCAGTTTTGACGCCGTTTTTATGCAGTAACTTGATGCCAAGGCCGTCTTTGATGTTGAAGTTTTTCAGTTCTTCACCGCTGTTGGTGTAGTACACCTTGCCATCGCTTAAAACACCATCGACGTCCATCACCAGCAGTTTGATGTTGCGTGCTTTAGCCAATAACTTTTCGGACAGATTGGGTAATTCCATTAAACCACTCCAGCTTTTAACAGGTCGTGCATGTTTAATGCGCCAACGACCCGGTTGTCTTTGTCGACCACAACCAATGCGTTAATTTCTTTTTTCTCCATAATTTGAACCGCTTCGGCGGCTAAGATATCTGGCATCACACGTTCGCAGTTTTGCGTCATGACCGACTCGATTTTGGTGGTTGTAAAATCGACTTGCTTCTCAATCGAGCGTCGCAAATCACCGTCGGTGAAAATGCCGAGAAGTTTTTGTTCGGCATCGACGATGGTGGTCATTCCCAGACGTTTTTGTGTGATCTCCAGCAGAGCATCTTTGAGTAATATGCCAGTCGGCACAGCGGGAACGTCGGCACCGTGATGCATTATGTCAGAAACTTTCAACAACAGTTTACGGCCAAGCGAACCGCCAGGGTGCGACAGGGCAAAGTCGTCCGGGCTGAATCCTCGTGCGTCCAATAAGGCTACTGCCAGAGCATCGCCCATCACCAGTGCGGTCGTGGTCGAGGCTGTTGGCGCCAGATTAAGGGGACAGGCTTCTTTTTCGACACTGGTATCGAGGTTGACATCGGCCAGTTTTGACAGAGTGGAGTGTGCATTGCCGGTCATGCTGATGAGCGGCACGTTTTTCCGTTTCAATACTGGCAGAATGCCGGTGATTTCTTCCGTCTCACCCGAGTTGGACAGGGCTAGAACGACGTCGCCCCGAGTTATCATACCCAAGTCGCCGTGACTGGCTTCTGCGGGGTGTACGTAGAATGCCGGAGTGCCCGTGCTGGCAAGAGTCGCCGCAATTTTATTGCCAATATGGCCCGACTTACCCATACCGGTAACAACGACGCGACCTTGGCAAGCCAGCAAAATATCACACGCTTTGGCGAAATCACCATTAATGGACTTTTGCAGTTTTTCAATGGCTTGCTTTTCAATATTGATAACCGAGCGTCCGAGCTCAATAAAGTGTTTGTGATCTGCCATATCGTTCTTAGAGTCTTGTTCTATTAAAGTGGCGGTGACTTAAGATTATACCTTAAGTCTAACAATTGTGGGGTTGAGTTAAAACGGATGGCCAGTTACTGCCAGGCACTCAATTTCCCCATTTCCTGAAGCGCGCTCATCGACAACCAGGTAATGAATGTGATCAGGAGGAGTGAGCCCTCAATTCGGTTAATATGGCCGTTTTTTGCCTTGAAGCCGTAACCCATGACGCCCATAGCAACGGTAAGTCCTAACATGGGCACAACGTTTAACCAGAAGACCTTGAAAATATCTTCATGGAATTCGATGCCCACCAGCACTCCGGGCAAACTTAGAACCGCCAGAATGTTGAAAATATTGGAGCCAATGATATTGCCCAGCGCCATTTCGTCTTCGTCTTTCAGTACGCCGGCAACCGTTGCGGCAAGCTCGGGTAGACTGGTACCAATAGCGATGATGGTAGAACCGATAATAATATCACTGATGCCAAATTGCTCGGCGATGTTGGAAGCACCGTAAACCAGCATTTTTGAGCTGAGCTGCAATAACGCCATTCCGACCACAATCCACATGATGGCTTTTGCGTTACTCATACTGTCTGGCAGTTCTTCAATAATCTCTTGCAACATCAGGTCCTGACGAACGCGGGTACGCAGTCCAATGTGGATCAGCCAGCCGATGTAAAGCACCAATGCTATCAACAACGGCCATGCTTCCAGTGGCGTCAAATCGCCATCGTGTAGCAGGTAACTTGCCCAAAGAGTAATGCCGAGTAGTACCGGAAACTCTCGTTTTAAGGTTCCTGAATTGACGTGCAGTGGTTTGATAAGCGCGGCACAGCCGAGCACAAAAGCGATATTGGTAATGTTGGAACCCAGAGCATTGCCGAGGCCCATGCCAGGCTTGCCTTCAATCGAGGCGTTCAGTGAGATTAGTATTTCAGGTGCTGATGAACCTATCGCTACAATGGTTAAACCAACGATCAGCGGTGAGACACCCAGATTTCGGGCGAACGCCGCAGCACCATCGGTAAACCGATCAGCACTCCAAACCAATAAGGCGATTCCGGAGACGACCAAAGCGAAGTACTGAAACATCATAAATTAGAAGTTCACCATCAAAAATACAAAGGCGCTCATTAAAGAGATTGTGGCGTTAGGAATCAAGGGGTTTTTGCATTATTTGTCTTCATAGAGTCATTGTACGCAATTTTAGTACCGATAACTGCCCGAAATCGTGACAAATTTTTACAATCCCTTAATATAAGTAGGGTTTCACCAATGGGAAATCAGCTGGACAGCGTGGGGTGCATCAGTCAAAATTACGGATTTTTACGAAGAACTGAACAAAAGGTAAGCAATATGGCTCCCGAGGAAATCAAACATATTCTGGAACAAGCGTTTGAAGGCGCAGACGTCGCTGCTGACGGCGACGGCAGTCACTTTAAAGTGCGGGTGGTGTCCGATGTGTTTGCAGGTGAGCGTCCTGTAAAAAAGCAACAGATGGTGTACGCGGTATTAAACGAACACATTCAGTCAGGAGCGATCCACGCTCTGACTATTCAGACCTACACCCATCAAGAATGGGAAAAAGCCAGTAAGCTACAATTGGGCTAGTTGACTGTTTATAAGTAAAGTTTAAAACAAAAGAAGCATTTGCAATTCGGAGCATTGAATGGATAAGTTGTTAATTTCAGGCGGTAAACCGCTGTCTGGAGAAATAAGAATCTCTGGCGCCAAAAATGCGGCGTTACCCATCCTGATGTCAACCCTGTTGGCCGATGGTAAAACGGCTGTGGGCAATGTGCCGCATTTGCACGACGTGACCACGACAATCGAGTTGATCGGCCGCATGGGTTGCAGCTTAACCATCGATGAAAAACTGAACGTAGAAATCGATACCAGTACCATTAAAAGTTTTGAAGCGCCTTACGAACTGGTTAAAACCATGCGTGCGTCAATTCTGGTGCTGGGGCCTTTGGTGGCACGTTACGGGCAGGCGGATGTTTCGCTTCCGGGTGGTTGCGCCATCGGAACACGACCGGTTGATTTGCATATCAAAGGTCTGGAAGCTCTGGGAGCAGAAATTCAGGTTGAAGGTGGCTACATCAAAGCGCGCAGTAATGGTCGCCTGAAAGGCGCGCACATTTTCATGGATCTGGTCAGTGTGACCGGAACCGAAAACATTTTGATGGCGGCGACCCTGGCGGAAGGCCAAACGGTGATTGAAAATGCTGCTCGTGAGCCCGAAGTAGTCGATCTGGCAAATTGTCTGATCTCGATGGGTGCAAAAATCAGTGGCGTTGGTACTGACACACTGGTCGTCGATGGTGTCGAGCGCTTGAATGGCACGTCATACAAAGTGCTGCCTGATCGCATCGAAACAGGAACCTACCTGGTGGCCGCCGCATTGACACGTGGCCGGGTAAAAGTGAAAGACACTGACCCGAAAATTCTTGATTCGGTATTGGCCAAACTGGAAGAGGCGGGCGCTAAAATTACCACCGGTGAAGACTGGATCGAACTCGACATGGAAGGACGTCGACCCAAATCGGTGAATATCAAAACTGCGCCATACCCGGGATTTCCAACCGACATGCAGGCCCAGTTTACCGCACTGAATGCTGTTGCTGAGGGCACTGGAACCATCACCGAAACCATCTTTGAAAACCGTTTTATGCACGTGCCTGAAATGAATCGAATGGATGCCGACATGCGGATCGAAGGCAATACGGCGTTTATTCAGGGAGTGGAAAAACTCAACGGTGCCCAAGTGATGGCGACCGACTTACGGGCTTCGGCGAGCTTGGTGCTGGCCGGATTGGTAGCGCAGGGGGATACCATAGTCGATCGAATTTATCATATCGATCGCGGCTACGAATGTATTGAAGAAAAACTGCAATTGATGGGCGCTAAAATTCGACGCATTCCATCGTAATTACCCACCAGGGATCTTCTTCGAGGATCCCTGATTTTACCTTTCCGAACTGCGCGTTGCGACTTAATTAAGTCGGACTGGACGGCGCTTCCGCAACCACCACTTCCACAATCAATGGTTTCCGATCGCGATAGATTTGAAAGGTGATTTTATCGTTGGGTTTCGCGGCAGAGATCAGTTGGATGACCTGCTTGAAAGAGGTGATCAGCTGGCCATCGATGTGAGAGACAAAGTCGCCCGGTTGCAGTCCTCCTTTGTCAGCTGGGCCGCCCGGATTGACCTGAGTTATCGCAAAACCGTGGCCGATGGCGATGTGTTCTGGTGCGTAGAGTCGATGGCCTCGTTCTGACAGTTGATTGGCCGTAAAACCAAGCCAACCCCGACTGACTTTGCCATCGTCCATTAAGTCAATAACGATATCTTGAACAATCGGGAAAGGAATGCTGAACGCGATACCCGTTTGTGCCGCTCCCTGACCTTGTGCCGCCAGTTGCACCGTGGTGATACCAATCAATTCGCCGTGAGCATTAATCAATGCACCGCCGGAATTTCCCGGATGAATTGCTGCATCAATTTGATACACCGGCAATTCGGAGTTAATGGTTCGGGTTGCACTGATGATGCCCATGGTGGCGGTTTGATCGAACTGACCATAGGGGTTGCCAATGGCAAACACCACATCACCCGGATCGACTTCTCGTTGGGCATTTATTTTTGGTGTCGGAAGGTTGTCCAGATCGATGTGCAATAAGGCCAAGTCCGTTTTCGGATCAGATCCGATGACGGTGGCGATTTTTTGTCGCCCGTCGGACAACTGTACCTTGATCGATTCAGCCTCTCTGACAACGTGATAGTTAGTAACGACATACCCGCGGCTGTCAACGATAACGCCTGAGCCGACATTCACACCAACATTGACCAGATATTTATCTTCGATGCTGGTTGGGTTCGGATTCTTTGACAAAGTGCCTTTATTGACCGTTTGAATGCTGACCACAGACGGCGCCGAGGCGGCAATCGCATCGGAATAGGTGGTTTTGCTTTCGACCACTGTGGTATCAGTATTTGGCTGCTTTGGCTGTACCGAATAAACCAGTCGTTGTGCCAACCATTGCCGCAAGTCGAGACTCGCAGTCGAGTCGGACCAAAGCAGTAAATAAATCAGCGCCAATAGCAAACCTGCGGCTATGTATTTTATCCAGAAAGCCAAAATCGTTATCTTCGTTGTGGGAGTTTGCGCCAATAGTACCCTAGTACGACTCAATTAAAAACGCCCCGATCAATTTACCGGGGCGAACGACGACTTTGGGTTAGCGGATCACAATCAGAAATTGTTCGTTGTCTCGTAAAACTCTCAAGGGCAGTGCGCGGTTGGCCGATGGCATGATCTTTTTTAAATCATCGAAGTTTCTGACCCGATAACGGCCGACGCCAGTAATCTTGTCACCCGGTCGAAGGCCATAATAAGCACCTCTGGAGCGGCGGTCGACGGCAATGACTTCAATGGCGGCGCGATCGCTGACCACGCCCTGTTTCTCGCCCAGCTGCAGGCCGCTCAGCAGCGGATGAAATTCGGAGCCGTCTTCGAGAGTGACTCTGGGTTCGTCCAAAGTCAGGCTTAATCGCAATGGTTTATTGTCGCGAATCATTTCCAGGGTTACCTGACTGCCTGCGGGCAATAGTCCTTCCTGGTTTAACAGATCGGCGGGGGTTTTCAGTTTACGACCGTTAATCGACAACAGAATATCGGTGGTTTGAATACCGGCTTTGGCCGCCGAAGAGTCGGGGCTGACTTCAGTTACTACCACACCGTTGTTGTCTTTAACTCGCAAGGCTCTGGCGAGTGACGGCGTCAGTTCTTGTACCGCAATGCCGAGCAGTCCGCGGCGCACTTCGCCATAATCGACTAAGTGTTGGGTGATGGTTTTCGCCAGGTTGATGGGGATGGCGAACCCGATACCAATGTTACCCGTTGGGCCTAAAATCGCTGTGTTAATGCCGATCAGTTCGCCCTTCAGGTTGACCAGAGCGCCACCTGAATTGCCGGGATTGATCGCGGCATCGGTTTGAATGAAATCTTCGTATCGCTCGATCCCCAAGCCAGAACGCCCTTTGGCACTGACAATGCCAGAGGTCACGCTATGTCCGAGGCTAAACGGATTGCCAATGGCAACGACGAAGTCGCCGACGCGTAAGCTGTCGGAGTCGCCCAGCGGAATGGCGGTCAACTTATCTGCCTTAACCTGTAAAACGGCAACGTCGGTTTCTTCGTCTGAACCGATGACGGTGGCACTCAGTTCGCGGCCGTCTTCCAGAGTGATCTGAATTTCGTCGGCACCGCTGATGACGTGGTGGTTGGTTAATATCATACCTTGGTCGGCGTCAATAATAACGCCCGAACCGAGGCTATTGGTCTGACGCTGGCGTGGCCCGGGAACCAAGAACCCAAATACCGGATCGCGCGATAAAGGCGTTTCGATGGTGGCCGTTGTTGCAATATTGACCACGGCTGGATTGGTTTTTTCCAGCATGGGCGCCAGACTGGGAAGCGGCTGGCCATCAACACTTTGAGGAATGCGGCTATGACCAGACTGGCTGAACACACCGACGATAATGCATAACACACACAACCATTGCTTAAACATGAATCACCCTTTGAAAGTTCACTCAGAAGTTAAGACCCGGGTTCTTATGTATGGTTCGGCAAAAATTTATCAAGGTTGGCAATGAATTTGGCGAACAAAAAAAATCCCGCAACTGCGGGATTTTCGATTCCGGATCGCACTTTGTCAGGATCTCACGATGTTCAAGTTTTGACGTTGTCCATGTTCAGACTGTTGTGATTAATGACGCCTTTTTCCTTGATCGCGTAATCCAGCGGCCGGTCTTCCGACTCATTGGATTTATCCAGATGGATAATATCGGCGCTGTACGCTTTGGCGTCTTTTTGCGCTTCTCTTACAGTATCATCGTGTTCTTTTTCGGCGGGCTCAGATGTGTTTTCTGATTCGTCACGGTTGCGGTATTCGTGCGCCCGATAAAATTGTTCACTGCTGAAGGTGTCTTCACCCTTGAACTCGCTATCAATTTGCGCCGTGGCCGGTTTGTGCTCCATCGCGTTCTTGAAGGGTTGAGCGCCCACCAAATGTTCAGAGCTTTGCGCCATAAACTGGTACAAAGCCTGATAATCTTCGGTCACTTTACCGAATAAATTTGCTGTTTTTTCAAAGTGATGATTCACTTTTTGCCGGTATTGCTGCAACTCGCTGTCTTTTTCGACCACAAGGTTTTCCAGCTCATCGATTTTACGTTTTGAAGGCGCCTGATTTTTGCCCATGGTGTATGCGATAACCGCGGTTGCGACTATGATTGCCAAGCCTGCAATCCACTCCATATATATCTCCCCGTGAAATAACTCTGTTATCTAAATAATAGATGGATTTTACAATAATTACGACTGCTCAGACCTGAAAAGTTCATCTTCAAAGCCAAAGTATCTCATATCAGTTATTCGGTGGGGGTATAAAATCCCTAGCAAATGGTCGACCTCGTGTTGCACCACCCGGGCGTGAAAGTCATCGGCCCGCACCGAAATCGATTCGCCCTTCTGGTTCATTCCAGTGTAACGAATGCTCTTGTAGCGGGGCACCAGGCCGCGCATTCCAGGGATCGACAAACAACCTTCCCAGCCGTCTTCCAGCGTGTTATCCAGTATCTCTATCTTTGGATTAATCAGCACGGTGGCGGGCACGTTTTCGGCGTCTGGGTAGCGGGAGTTGTCCTCGACGCTGAAAATCACCAGTTGTTTGGAAATACCTATTTGGGGAGCGGCTAGTCCCGCGCCTTCATTGGCTTCCATTGTGTCGAACATATCGGCGATCAAATCGTTTAGTTCGGAGGTGCCAAATTCGCTGATTGGTTCAGCCTGTCTCAGCAATAAAGGATTGCCCATTTTGAGCAAAGGTCGTACGGCCATGTAAACAAGTCCCTTGTGAAAGTGCTTACCCTTATTATTGTAGCGATAGGGGACGCTTTCAAGTATTTGTTTGAGTGGATAAAAAGTGAGAAAATACCGCGCTTTCAATATTATCCTTAGTGACAAGGGGCTGAGTATGGCGCGTCCGTCGAAGACGGAAAAATGTTTTGTTCAAGGGCCCGCGGGTCAACTGGAAACAATTATTGACTTCCCAGAACCCGACAAGGCACGAAAGGGCATTGCCATTTGTTGTCATCCGCATCCGTTACACCAAGGCACCATGACCAACAAAGTGGTGTATACCCTGGCTCGCTCTCAGGTGGAACTCGGGCTGGTCGCGATCCGCTTTAATTTTCGCGGCGTCGGTAAAAGCGCCGGTGAATATGGCGAAGGTAAAGGCGAAATGGACGATTTACGGGCGATAGTTGCCTGGGCCAAAACCGAGTTCCCCGATTTTAAACTGTGGCTTTCCGGTTTTTCCTTTGGCTCCTGGATTTCGGCCGCGGTGGCGCACGAATATGAGGTTGAGCAATTAATTAGTATTGCTCCGCCGGTAGAGCGGGGTGTGTTTGATGACATGGAACATCCTTATTGTCACTGGTTGGCGGTAATGGGTGATCAGGATGAAGTGGTCAGTTTTGCCGCCACCGAAGCGTGGGTC
Organism: Pleionea sp.; assembly: GCA_052032335.1. Classification (GTDB taxonomy): domain Bacteria; phylum Pseudomonadota; class Gammaproteobacteria; order Enterobacterales; family Kangiellaceae; genus Pleionea. Next base: position 42,452 of record JBPEWV010000026.1, read on the forward strand.
GAATCGCTGCACCCGCAACCCGAGTGGATTGTGATGCAAGGCGCTGGACATTTCTTTCACAGTCGTCTGGTTGAGTTGAGAGAGATTCTTGAAACTCAATTAGAAGGCCAGTCTCGCGAATTAGCGAAAGCGTAGGTTAAACCATTGTTAACGCCACTGAAAAAATACCAACAAGATTTGCAACGCGATGATTTTTCGCACGACGCGGCCCAAGAAGAAGCGGTTAAATTACTGGATGATTTATTCCATCGATTAGTCAGGCGCAATCAGCAGTCGGTGTCTTTGTTTTCAAAACTTGCGTCGGCTTTTACCTCACCCCAGCCCGAAAAAGGCCTTTATTTCTGGGGCGGCGTCGGACGGGGAAAAACCTATCTGGTGGACACTTTTTTCGATTGCCTTCCGTTTGATAAGAAAAAGCGACTGCATTTTCATCGCTTTATGCACGATGTCCATCATCAATTAAAACACTACAAAGGCGAAAAAAATCCGCTGGATCGAATTGCTGACGATATGGCTAACGATCTGTTGATTATCTGTTTTGATGAGTTCTTTGTCAGTGATATTACCGATGCCATGATTCTGGGTGGATTGTTTCAGGCGTTGTTTGCTCGCGGTGTTGCGCTGGTGGCAACCTCGAACATTCCGCCTGAAAAGTTGTACTGGAACGGACTGCAACGCGAACGCTTTTTGCCGGCCATCGAGTTGGTGCAGAAACACACCCAGGTGGTCAATGTCGATGGGGGAATCGATTACCGGCTAAGAACGTTGGAGCAAGCGGAGATCTATCATTACCCGCTTGACCAGCAAGCCATCGATAATTTGAACTTCAGTTTTGATCATCTGGCAACCGAAGTGGAACCTGATGGTACGCCGATAACAGTCGAAGGCAGAAGCATCGATACGGTGCGTCTGGGTGAAGGCGTTGTCTGGTTCGACTTTAACGCCATTTGTAACACGCCAAGAAGTCACGCCGATTATATTGAACTGTCGCGTTGTTATCAGAGTGTATTGATCAGTGACTTGAAACAAATGGGTAACGATAACAACGATGCCATGCGCCGTTTTATCAGTCTGGTGGATGAATTTTACGAGCGAAACGTAAAGCTGATTATTGCCGCCGAGGTACCGATGGAGCAAATCTATACCGGAACAGGGTTGGCATTTGAGTTTAAAAGAACCTTGTCTCGTTTGCAGGAAATGCAATCACACGACTATCTGGCGCGTCCGCACTTGCCTTAACTTCTACGACCGAACAGAATCATAATGCTTTCGATATTCCAGTCGAGAGCTTAACTGACTGAAAAATCAGATGATTCACAATCTGCTCATGATTTCCTCATGTTTTTTACGGCTGCCTGGGCTAAATTGTTGGTTCAATCACTGTGCTGATTTAGGGGAGTCTTATGACAGGACCGGCAAACAAAACGTTATCCGCTTCACCGAACAAATTGCGACTTACTGGTTGGCGAATCATTGCATGGCTGATGGCAACACTCCTTGTGCTGTTGCCATTGATTGCCATGCAATTTACCGATGAGGTCAACTGGAACCTTGCCGACTTTCTGGTTTTTGGCCTTCTGGTTTTTAGCATCGGGTTTGCGCTTGAAATCTTTATTTCGAAGTCAGGCAATACCATTTATCGTATCGCAGCAGGTCTAGGTCTGTGCGGTGTATTTTTACTGGTTTGGCTGAGCCTTGGGGTAGGTGTCATTGGAAGTGACGGCGGTTCGGCGAATCTGCTGTACTTGTTGGTTATTGCTGTTGGCACAGTGGGTACTTTGGTGGCTAAGTTTCAACCGTCCGGAATGGCGAGAACATTGGTCGCGGTCGCCATTTCCCAAACCTTGGTCACGGTTATTGCCGCTGTTGCCTTTGTGGAGTTTGCGTCGAGTGAATGGTCAAAATTAGCACTTCTAAATGGATTTTTTATCGTGCTGTTCAGTGTTGTTGCATGGCTGTTTCATCGCTCAGCGAAACACTAATCCAGCGACACTAATCCGCGTTATTCGAAACCTGAAAATTGTCTGAGCGCTGGCCTAAACAATAACCGTCGTTATAATGGTGTCTATCGTCTTTGTCAGGGATACGTTTTTGATTTAATGAAATCTCCTTTGAATTCAACGGCAAACTGCTATCAATTCGGCTCGTTTCGCCTTGACCCGGTCAATCGACAACTGCTTCACAAGAATACCCTGATCGAGCTTAACGCCCGATACCTTGATGCGTTAATTTTAATGGTCAGTGAGCCCGGTCAGCTTATTTCAAAACAACGCTTTCTACAGGAAGTGTGGCAGGGCGCGTCGGTTTCCGATGAGGCCATCACCCAATGCATCAAAGTCTTGCGTAAACATTTGGGAGACAAGGCAACCCAATCTCAGTTTATTGAAACCGTTCCCAAGCATGGCTATCGATTTGTCGCTCAGGTCAGCTTTATTGAGTCGGCCGATTCTGCAGCCGATGGTTTATCGATGTCGGCTCAACCAAGCGCCGAAGAGTTCACGAGTTGGCCGAAGTTCTTCAAGCTGGCGTTAAGCGGCGTAATGGGTGCTGGTGTTGCCGGAGTGATTGGTGGACTGGCGCTAGGTTGGGTTGCATCCAGTTCGGCAACCTCAAGCGCAGTCGCTACTCTTTTAGTGGTTTTGCTACTCACGGTGTTTGTGGCTTTGTTAGGTGGCGTTGGAGTCGTATTCGGCGTTGCGACCGAACAATGGATTCGTCGATTCAGCGCCTGGCCAGTAATCGGCGGAGCATTGGGAGGTGTGATCACAGGAGCTACTTTTAAAATACTCGGGTTGGACGCATTTCAGTTGTTCATGGGGGAGTCGCCCGGAGATATTACCGGTGCGCTGGAAGGTGGTTTGCTCGGTAGCAGTGTCGGATTGACTTATTGGCTAACGCAGAAAAAAACAATGCCAGCTCAGTTTTGGCAAACCTTCATGATTGCTTTGTTGATCGGAGGTGTCGCCGGTGTTTCGATAGCGTTACTCGGCGGCCGATTGATGACGGGAAGTCTTGATGTCTTTATCGATAATTTTCCCAAAACGCAATTTGATTTAACGGCATTAGGGCAAGTTTTCGGTGAAGCAGGCATGGGACCGATAAGTGCGCTCGTATCTTGCAGTTTGGAAGCCATGTTGTTTACCAGTTGTATCGTATTGGCCATGCATTATGGCAAACTAAAATAAGTAACAAAAATCTGCAGCCTGCGTGAATTTGAAAAGTGTCGAGTGCGAAATAGAGTGTGAGAAAAAATAGAAAGGCGAGGTTAAAGTAATTTGAAGATTGCCATTTTTGGCGCCGGAGCCACCGGGTGTTATTTGGGTGCCAGCTTGATGCAAGCCGGATTGGAAGTTTCGCTGATTTGTCGTGAGTCTGTTAAGCAAGCGATTCTTGACAATAAGGGCGTCACCATTACCGACTATTTGGGCAACCAGTCGACTCAAATGCCGACACACTTGTACACCGATGCCTCCGAAACCATCTTCGATCTGGTTTTCGTGACGGTGAAGTGTCATCAATTGCCATCGGCAATCGGGTCTTTATTAGCGATAACCAATTCGCAATCTCTATTGGTATTTATGCAAAATGGACTGGGCAGTTTTAACTCGGTGAAATCGTTACTGGGCGAGCGCAATACCATTCAGGGCATCACGCCGTTTAATGTTTTAAAGCAGCAGGGTGCCCACTTCCATAAAGCAACAGAAGGTCAGTTTACTTTTCAAACTTCGGAGTATTTACTCTATGTTGAAAAACAACTGGCGAGTACGCCTCATGCGTGTAAGCTTGTCAGCGACATTCAGTCAGTAATCCACGGTAAACTGTTACTCAACCTGAATAACGCGTTAAACGCCATTGCCGATCAACCCATTAAAACATCGTTAGAAAACCGGTTCTACCGACAACTGCTGGCCGATGCGATGTTAGAGTGGCTCAAGGTGTGTAAAGCGCGAAATTTGCCAATAGCGCAACTCACCAAAGTCAAACCGAATTGGCTGCCATATATTTTAAAACTGCCCAATGGCTTCTTTAAATTGCTGGCGCGTTCGATGCTGTCGATCGATCCTAACGCGCGTTCATCTATGTGGGATGACATTCGCGCGAAAAGAAAAACCGAAATTGAATTTTTAAACGGTGCGGTCGTCGAACTTGGTTATCAAGCCGGTGTTAAAACGCCCGTCAACTCAAAAATAGTTCAGGCAATCCATCAGCTAGAGCAGGGCGGTGTGGGGCTGGAGGTAAGAGACCTCCGACAGCCCGATTAGGTATTCTTGTTGATTTGCCAATGTTTGTACAAAAAAGATTTCGCGAGCTCAAAGTATTTCTTTAGATGTTTTTCGGTTTCTTCTTTGCGATTGTTTTCGGAACTTAAATGAATATTTTCTACAACATCGGCAATAGTCTTGGTTAATTTTTTGCTTTCACCGGTTAGGTTTGCATTGAAATAAGCAACACTCTGCTCGAGCGTGTAAGTTATGATGTGAATTTGGTGTAACTCTTTCTCATCCAGTTTTCTCTTGCTGTTGATTTCAAATGTTTTCTCAATAAATATTTTTTGAGCTTCTACCATAGAATCGACAGTAGGAACGGTTAAGTGCTTGATTGGTTTTTCCTGAGAGCCATCACTTGCATGACTCATACTCGCAAAAGCTAGAACAAAAAATGCACATAATAGGTTTCTCATTATCTTCTCCTGCACCAAATTAATCGAAAAATCCTGCATTGAGGCACTCGCAACGACATGGATGGCTTAATATAAATGAGAATCATTACTATGTAAACAACAATGCGAATCATTCTTGTTTTAGTGAGCTAAATGAGAAGAG
>JBPEWV010000027.1:0-3811 GCA_052032335.1 Pleionea sp.
GTCGGAGTCGTTGACCAGTAATTTACCCATGGAAGGCAGTAAGTTGAATGAGTAGGTGTCATAAACCTTACTCAGTAATTCGTTTTCCGGTTTGGAGAATTCCAGCACCAATAATCGTCCGCCGGGTTTTAGCGCGCGAAACATGCTTTTCAACGCCTTGTCTTTGTCGGTAACGTTGCGCAAGCCAAAGCCTATGGTAATGATATCGAAACTGTTTTCTTCAAACGGCAGGGTTTCAGCGTTGACCTGGGCAAACTCAATGCGACCACCGTAGCCTTTGTCGATCAACTTATCGCGACCGACGTTTAACATGGATTCGTTGATGTCGGCCAAAACGACGCGACCTTCGGAGCCCACTTTATCGGCAAATTTGGCCGCCAAATCGCCAGTGCCACCGGCTAAGTCGAGTACGCTTTGACCCTTGCGAACACCACTCATCTCGATGGTAAAGCGTTTCCAGAGGCGATGAATTCCCATCGACATGACATCGTTCATCAGGTCGTATTTCGCTGCCACCGAATGAAACACATCAGCAACTTTCTTCTGCTTTTCGTTTTTATCGACCGTCTGATAGCCAAAATGGGTTTTTTCGCTCATTGCAGAAATCCTAATTACTCTACTTTTTTATAAAAGGGTGTGGGAGCGGGCTTAATGCGCGAACCGCCTTCTTGGTTCAGGCGTTCAAGGTATTGCGCCCAATTGGTTTCCAGATGCGCACCCAAGTCTCTTAACGTATGCCAAGTATACAGTCCTGAGTCGTGACCGTCATCAAAGGTAATTTGAATGGCGTAATGGCCGACCGGTTGTATTTTAGTGATTTTCACGTCTTTTTTTTCAGTGACCAGTTTAAGTGGGCCACCGCCATGGCCGCGCACTTCGGCAGAAGGCGAGTAGACACGCAAATATTCGGCACTCAGTTTGAACGTTTGATCATCAAAAACCACTTCTAGAACTTGGCTTTTCTGATGGAACTTAATATCGCTTGGGGGGCGGGTCACTTGATTTCGTTCGGTCATAAAGAACCCTTGAAGTGGGCACCCTCACAATTTGAGAGGGTGCGTTAGTTTAGAAACGACAACAATTATAGGATAAATCGGCTCAGGTCTTCATCATCGGCCAGATCGGACAATTGTTTGTCGACGTATTCCGCATTGATGAGTACGGCTTCGGTTTCTTCTGAAGCGGTATAACTCACTTCTTCGAGTAATTTTTCCATCACTGTCTGCAGGCGACGGGCGCCAATGTTCTCGGTGCGTTCATTGACCTGCCAGGCGATCTCGGCGATGCGCTGAATGCCTGAATCGTCAAACTCAATGTTGCGATTTTCGGTTGCCAGTAGCGCTTTGTATTGTCGAGTTAACGAAGCGTCCGGCTCGGTTAAAATGCGAATAAAGTCGTCGACGGTTAATGCTTTCAGCTCGACTCGAGTCGGTAATCGACCTTGCAACTCGGGGATCAGATCCGATGGTTTGGCAAGGTGGAATGCGCCCGAAGCAATGAATAAAATGTGGTCGGTTTTAATCATACCGTACTTGGTACTGACGGTGCTGCCTTCGACTAACGGTAACAGATCGCGTTGCACGCCTTCTCGAGATACGTCTCCACCGGACGAGTTATCCGAGCCTTTGGCAACCTTGTCGATTTCGTCCAGAAACACAATGCCGTTCTGCTCCACGGCATCGACGGCGTTATTTTTCAGGTCGTCCAAATTGATCAGACGCTCGGCTTCTTCTTCGCGCACCATTTTGAACGCGTCTTTGACTTTCATTTTGCGGCGTTTACTTTTACCCGGCGACATGTTCTGGAACATACTCTGTAACTGGCTGGTCATTTCTTCCATGCCGGGAGGCGCCATGATTTCAACGCCCACCTGCGGCGCAGCAACTTCAATCTCGATTTCTTTGTCGTCCAAATCACCTTCACGCAGTTTCTTGCGGAACAGCTGTCGTGTGGCGCTGGGTTCTTCATCGGCGGGCTTAGGGTCTGTGGTGTCAAAACCCATGTTATTACTGCGCGGCGGTGGTAATAAAGCATCCAGAATACGCTCTTCGGCAGCGTCTTCGGCGCGCGGTTTTACCCGTTCGACTTCTTGTTCGCGCAACATTTTAAAGGCCGAGTCGACCAGGTCACGGATGATGGACTCGACGTCTCTGCCAACGTAACCCACTTCGGTAAACTTGGTAGCTTCGATTTTGATGAAAGGCGCATTGGCCAGTTTTGCCAGACGTCGGGCAATTTCGGTTTTACCGACACCCGTGGGGCCTATCATCAAGATGTTTTTCGGCGTGATTTCGTTGCGCAGATTCTCTTCGACCTGCATACGACGCCAGCGGTTTCGTAAAGCGATGGCGACGGCGCGTTTTGCGGAGTCCTGGCCAACAATGTGCTTGTCCAGCTCGTGAACAATTTCTCTGGGGGTCATTTGAGACATAATGGTAATTAAACTCTTTGGTTAATCTTCTAAAACTTCGATGGTCTGGTTCTGGTTGGTGTAGACACAGATATCGCCCGCGATTTTTAAACCGCTTTTTACTATGTCTAAGGCCGTCATGTCGGTGTTTTCCAACAAGGCTTTGGCCGCAGCCTGAGCGAATGGGCCACCCGAACCGATGGAAAGCAGGCCACCGTCGGCCTCTGGTTCGATGACATCGCCATTACCCGAAATAATAAATGAGTGATCTTTGTCGGCCACAATTAACATGGCCTCGAGACGCCGTAACATGCGGTCGGTACGCCAGTCTTTGGCCATTTCTACGGCGGCGCGCAGTAATTTGCCCTGGTGCATTTCCAGTTTGGCTTCAAACCGCTCGAATAAGGTGAAGGCGTCGGCGGTACCACCGGCAAATCCGGCCAGTACCTTGTTGTGGTACAAGCGGCGAACTTTTCGCGCATTGCCTTTCATCACTGTGTTTCCAAGTGAGACCTGGCCATCACCGCCTATCACAACTTGTCCGTTACGCCGAACCGACAGTATGGTGGTTCCTCTGAACTGTTCCAAAATAAGCTCCTGTTTTGATTAAAGGGCTAAACAATGGGTTAGATAGTGGGGGTGCAATCACCAAATTCAAGGCAAATCTCCGATAGATTTTGGTGCGCAGCGATGGTTCGGGCTATAGTTGAAGGAGACCAAAAAGAATAAAGGATGTGTCCATGCCAATTGATCAATCCATGGTAGATGAGCTGAACATGCTGGTGCGATTTAATCTGAACACGCTGCAGGAGGGTCTCAAAGTTCACTCGAACGCCGACCAGCGAATCATCGATGCCACCAGTCGTCTGTTTCAGAAAAAATTGATAACTCAGGAAGACGGCGGGTATTTGACCGATCTGGGACGGGAGGCCGCCGAACATACCGATGCCCTGTTGAGTATAATGTGCGCTAATTGATGGTTTGGACAGGTTAATCCTGTTCAAGGAGCTCCGTTGATGTGCTGAGTCAGAGCCTTGTCCTGTCTGCATTGAAGGCGGTGTAGAAAGCGTGTCGATGGGATGTCGTGATGTGGGCCCGAAAACCCAGGCCCAATTGAATATTGCTCTTTAAATAATCTTCGGCGATGGTAGAATGCGCGGCCATTTCCCAGTCTAAGTCAATAGTTCAAATTTATGAATTCTGTAGTTGTCGGTCAGCGTTGGATCAGTCATAACGAAGCAAATTTGGGGCTGGGGATGATCCAGTCGGTTGAAGGTCGACGCATGGAGATTTATTTTCCTGCGGTGAACGAATCGCGTCATTACGCCATCGATAATGCGCCGGTAAGCCGGATCACCTATCAGCCAGGCGATCAGATCAGTGATATGGACGATCGCGCCT
>JBPEWV010000028.1:0-5141 GCA_052032335.1 Pleionea sp.
TCGAGAGTTTGTATCCTCTTTGGCGACTCGAATTATCGATATGACGCCGAGCGGTATCGTCGATTTTCAGGGGACATATGAGGCTTATTTAAAAAGCCAGGGGATCGTTTCTTAAAGCATTTTTTCAAAATATGAATTAATAATCTTGTTATCGGACAAGGATGACCGATTGACGCTGTCCTGCAAAAATTTGTCTCGTTATTTACCCGTCCATACCTTTTCTTGTTATTGAACAAAACGCGCAATAATTGTTGCCATTAGAAATTTATTCTGGAGCCATCGCTCGCTACTTAATGATTTTCCTTTTTCTTTGAAAAACGAGATAAAAAAATCATTTTGATGAATCAGTGCGTCATATAATTTTTCTTATTATAAAATGAGAATCGATAACGCAATTAGAACCCTTCTATTTCGATGTTAAATGCGAATTTCGATTCTTTTGCTACAAGGAATATTGTAAGGTTATTTTGCTCGTTTTTACTCTTGTTCGTACTTGTGAAGTCTTTGTTCAAAGCATTCTTAGGTGAGTAGAGCAATCGCTACTTGAAATTAATTCAGACTAAGAGATTCAAGAAAATGAAGAATAATACTGTGTTCTCGATGGGGGTGATTCCCATTGCTTTGTCGTTAGGTTTAAGCGCAAGCTTTTCTCAAAAAATTTATTCTCAGGAAAAAACATCCGAGAAAGATAACAAAATACAGATAATTGGTTCGCACATTAAGCGCTCGGATGCAGAAGGTCCGTCGCCGGTGACCATCTTTGATCGACAAGATATCGAGCAAGCCGGTTACAACAACCTCTATCAATTTCTGGAGCGCATACCTACAGTTGGAGCTGGCACATTTTCGACAGAAGGTAATAGTCAGGACTCAACCGCAAACGGTGGTGCGGGCGTCAGTCTTCGGGGCTTCGGATCGGATGCGACTTTGATTTTAATTAATGGCAGGCGCGTTACCATCAGCTCGTTTGCCGAGAGCGTTGTGAATAATTTTGTTGATATTAACTCCATTCCGATGAGCGCGATTGAGCAAATTCAGATCCTGAAAGATGGTGCGTCAGCCATTTATGGTTCGGATGCTGTGGCGGGGGTTATTAATATTGTTTTAAGAAAAGACTTTATCAGCTCCGAAGTGTCAATAGGGTATGGCAATACCACCGATACCGATGCCGATGAGCGAACGGTAAGCGGAGTATTCGGTTTTGGTGACAGTATGAGTAATGGCACGTTAATTATTGATCACTTTTCTAACACCGCATTGATGAATCGAGATCGTGGCCGTCTCGGCACAGCGAATCAGTCTCCCTTTGGTGGTGAAGATTTTCGTTCGACTCGAGGCTTTCCCGGTCGCTATGTTGTCAATGGTGTAACAACAATCGATCCTGATTGCCCTGACGATCGCACGTCTGGTGCATCCTGTGTTTTCGATTACGGTCCTTTTGGCTTTTTGATTCCGGCGGCAGAGCGCACCGGTGTGATGTTTTTATTTGATCGAGAGTTAGCCAATGGACTAGAAATATTTTCTGAAGTCTCGGTGCAGCACAACACGTCGCAAGCTGGCGGTGCGGCAACGCCATTAGATGGTGATGCTGGTTTGACAGTACCGGCTTCGCATCCAAACAATCCTTTCGGAGAAGATATTGCAATCGACCGTCATCGTACAGTTGATGCCGGCCCCAGACGCTGGAGTATTGAATCCGATAATATGCGTTTTGTTGCCGGTGTCAGAGGGTTTATCGGTGCTTGGGACTGGGAGCTTTCAGCACAGAAAGGTCGGAGTCGATCGTTACAAACCGGCAATCGAAATCAGGGTTGGGTGCGCACTGATTTATTGCAGCAAGAAATCGATGCCGGACGTTACAACCCCTTTGGTGGAACCTACAACCCACAATCCGTTATTGATGCGATAACAACCAGTCTTACTCGCAAAGGTGAGTCGCACTTAACCGCGTTTGAAGGTAAGTTTTCTGGCGAACTATTTCAGATGCAACACGGTAATGCCGCCATTGCAACCGGTTTTGAATATCGTGATGAAGATGTATCGGACGTACCTGACGATCAATTTCAACGTGGATTAATTTTTGGTACTGAGTCGGTTTCAGCCAAAGGCTCGCGCGACCATTGGGCCACTTACGCTGAGTTATCGTTACCTCTGCTAGAAGCACTGGAAATGCAATTGGCCTTGCGTTACGACGATTACAGCGACTTTGGCAGCTCGACCAACCCCAAAGTGGGCATTCGTTGGAATCCTCAAGATACCCTGGCGCTCAGAGCGTCGTGGGGTACCGGCTTTCGAGCACCATCTTTGGCGCAAGTAGGGCTTGGGCCTTCGCAAGAGTCTCGCTTTTTTGAAGATACCTATTGTAACCCGGCGATCAGTCCAAGTACGGCATCTTTCTGTACAACACCGGTGGGTGGCAGTACCGATTATACGATTATTTTCTCGGGCAACCCTCAGCTAGAAGCCGAGGAGTCAGAAAGCTGGAACATCGGCGCCATTTGGGATGTTAATGCCGACTTGAATATATCGATCGATATCTGGAACATCACGCAGGACAATAAGATTGACGAAGGCGATGTCGGCGCGGTTTATCAACAGTACTGTGATCCAACACCCGGAGAGTTTAATCCTCAGTTCTGTACACGAAACCCGATCACCAATGAACTGTCATCGGTGAACAACTCGTATTTCAACTTAACCTCGCAAGAAGCCGCCGGAACCGACATTTCGGTGAATTACAGCATGCAGCTCAATGGTACGGGTAAATTGAACTTTAATCTGGATTATATGTTTCTGTCGAAGTTTGAAAAGGATAATCGAGAATGGACGGGCGAGTACGAATACCCCGAGCATCGTTGGACCGGCCGAGCTGAATGGTTATTCGATCGCTGGACCGCAAGCGCCTCGATCAATTACATTGGCGAATTCGAAGACACGCCCGATATCGATTTCGATGGCTCACTGGATTTTGACGAAAACCGATCCCGCACCGTCGATGCTATGACAACGGTTGATGTTCAAGTACAGTACGATACCGATTACAGCGCGACCTACAGCGTTGGGGTTTCTAATTTGTTTGATGAGGATCCGCCGTTCGCCATTGGTGACGGTAACAACGATTTATTCGGTTACGTTTCCGGCGTGCACAATCCACGAGGGCAGTTCATTTATGGCAAGTTAACCTTCCGCTTTTAGTCAATTGACACAACTGGGGAGGTAACTCCCCAGTCTTTTAGGGTATCTGAAACCTACGGTAGACCTTTTGAAACTTTCTGACAAAACAATTCATCAGCATTCGTATATTTTGTCTTCCTTTGATTGAACCTGAAAACGCAGTTTGTGATGCACGCATCGTTCTACGCGAACATCTGCGTAGCAGTTACTGAAGTCAGCTAACTTCGGAAATGGATTTTAGCGTTCAATATTTGACAGAAAATAAACACAATAAAGGTGCTACTATGACTATTAATTCAATGAATAAACTTTTGAAAATCGGTTTTCTGATCGCGTTATTGAGTCTCGGCTCGGTGTCTGTGAAAGCCAACTGCGACGATCCCGTTGCCGCGGTACTGAACGTGATGTCTTGTATCGAAGATGAGAACGCCTATTGTGCTGCTCGTGGCTACGCATCAGACTTTGTTAAAATTCACAATGGGGTTGATACCGAAACACCAGCGCTGAATTTCTTTTTCTGGCTTGGCACCTTTTATATGATCGACTTTAACCTTGAATTCGACCACATTGCCCCTGTCGATGAAAATCAAGTCAGTTTGCGCTATGTGGAAACCGTAGAGTTTCGAGATGGTGAAACATTTACTCAGCACGAGCATGCCCTAGTGACAGTCAACAACCGCTGTAAAATGACTCGCTGGGACCAATATGGTGATAATAAAGAACAGCAAGACGTTGAAGAAAAAGCCGATAGTTTGTTTCCGTTCTAGTTCTAACTCGGTCATAAAAAAGTTTTTGGCGTCCTTGCTTGATATTTTTATCGCGCAAGGGCGAATTTTCGAGCTGGTATGTTCTAGACTCAGTTAGCTGTTCGATTAAACAAGTGAGTCGTCGATCCTCGTGGCGGACATTTTTAGAGTGATTTGATCGGCCATGTTGTAGGCCCTAAAGGAGTTGTGTACACCATTGATTACCGTTTTTATCATCGTCTAATTTAATGCATCCAGAGGTGATAGTATCCCGGAGCGACTTCTATCTATTACATGTGTATAGATTTGAGTTGTTCTAACATCACTATGACCTAAAAGTTCCTGGACTGTCCTGATGTCAGAATTAGCCTCGAGTAAATGCGTAGCAAAACTATGACGCAGTGTATGGCAAGTAACTTTCTTTACGATTTTTGCGGCTTTACAGGCTTTATTTAAATGCTTCGCTACAACCGACGGGTGAACATGATGCCGTCTTTTGATTTTGCTTCTTGGATCGATAGACAGTTTTAGACTAGGGAATACCCAGTGCCATTTGAGTTCTTTGTTTGCGTTCGGGTATTTTCGCATTAACGCAAAAGGCATCTCAACGCCTTCAACATTCAGTAACCGATCTTGCTTAAATAAACTTTCGGAGATGGCAACTTGCTCTTTAAGTGCAGGAACCACCATTTTCGGTAATGGAACGTAACGGTCTTTATTACCTTTGCCTTGTCTAATGGTTATTTGATGTCGATAGAAATCAATATACTTAATTCTGAGTCTATGAACTTCCATTTTTCGCAGACCAGCACCATACATAAGTTGCGCCATAAGTAGAGGGCATCCGCTCATCTTAGAAAAGATATCTTCAATTTCATTTATTGCTAGCACAACGGGTAGATGCTGCCTGTCTTTGGCTCAACGGTAGTTTATCGATTCGCTCAAATCTTTGTTGAGCACATGCCGATATAGAAAAACGAGCGCACACAGCGCTTGATTTTGAGTTCTCGGAGATACTTGTTTCTCAACCGCCAGGTAGCTTAAAAAATTACCAATTTCCTTTTCGCCGAGAACCTTTGGATGCTTGAGTCCATGAAAATAAATATAGTTTCTGACCCAAGAACAGTACGTTTTCTCAGTTTAAAAGGGCGTAGTGTTTCGCTCTGATTGTATTTCTGAGCACTTGCATTAATTTTGGCTTGCTCACTTCACACTCCTTTG
>JBPEWV010000029.1:0-8896 GCA_052032335.1 Pleionea sp.
AACTCTTTGGCTTTGGCAAAAGCATGAAAGGGTTCGCTTCCAAGAACCGGCATAATTCCGGTGGTTAAAACAGGAACCATGGTTTGTATGGTTTTGGCATCGCTGGTGAGTGGACTGATAATAAACGCATCACCGGCATAAACGATTAGGGCTGTTTCACCTTCGTCACTGGCATCTAAAATATCGGTTAATTTGTGCTTCGCCCGTGTGAGACGTGATGGTTTAATGTCTACAGCATCCATCGACAGTGATAGATCAAGTAAAATGACTCGGGCATCTCCGGTTCGATAGACAGGTACAGGTTTTTTGTCAAAACTGGGCCCTGCTAGCGCAATAATACCGATCACTAAAGCCAACGCTAGCCCGACCAAAGGCCAGGCGCTTCGGCTTGAATCACCCTGTTGTAACATAAATTGCAATAGGTGTGCGTCGATGGCCTTTTCCCACTGGCCACGGTTTTTTAACGATTGCCAACCGAAAAACACAAGAGGGATGACCAGCAGTAGTAACCACAAGGCCCAGGGGCGAATCCAGGAGAGTGCCAAGAGATCGTTTAAATAGGCTTCCATTAAGCGGTCCTCCGACGAGAAAACAGGCGACTCAATAAAGCGATCAGATAAGCGGCTGAATACAGTGCCAAAGCGAGCGCCAGAGGGTAAAAATAGAGCTCGCGTACCGGCCGATAGATTTCACCTTCGTCCTCTACCGGTTCAAGCTTGTCCAGCTCGGAATAGATACTTCGTAACTCTTCGGTGTCTCTGGCCCGAAAATATTGTCCATCAGTCATTTGAGCAATGGCTGTTAAAGTATCCTCGTCGAGTTCTTCCGACGGATTGATTTTTCGTTTACCAAAGAGCATGTCGTTGACGATGAGTTCATCGGCACCCACACCAATGGTGTAGATTTTAATGCCGGCATGCTTTGCCAGTTTAGCGGCTTCTATCGGTTCCAGAGCCCCTGCATTATTTTGTCCATCGGTTAAAAGAACCAACACACGATTTTCTGAGGGGCGTTCTTTGAGTCGTTTAACCGCGAGCCCGATGCCATCACCTATGGCGGTTTTAGAGGCACCCGCTAATCCAATCTCAGACTCCATCAACATGTGACGAATGGTTGTCAGGTCGAATGTTAAAGGGGTTTGTAAGTAGGCGTTTTCACCAAACAGAATCAGACCGAGTCGATCGCCTTCTCGTCGTTCGATAAAGTCGGACAAGATATCTTTTACCACCATTAGCCGGGTGGCCTGCTGACCATTGAGGGCCAAATCTTTGGCTTCCATACTGCCCGAGATGTCAATACTGATCATCAGGTCACGACCGGAGGCCGGCAACTCGATGGGCTCGCCAATCCATTGAGGTCGAGCGGATGCAATTACCAGAATTATCCACAATAAAATACTCAACAGAAAGTGCCACCATTGATGCTGCCCTTGTTGGCCAGAGTTTGTCGATAAACTTTTCCAGCGAGAAAAGAGACTGGTTCTCAAGGCGGAAGACTGCGTGTCATGCGCTTTCGGTAATGCCCAGTAAATCAGCAGGGGAAGGGGCAACAACCAAAATACCAAGGGCCAGGCAAACTCAAACATGCTCAGCTTCCTGTTTCAGAGTTTGGGTTTTGTGTAGCGCTCTAATAAGTTGATTGATGTCGTCAAGCAGCTGATTCCAGGTTTGCTGACTGATTGAAACTTTGGGAGCGTACTGAGACCTGCCCATCAGTTCGATCGACTCGGAACTGATTTCAAGTTGATGTTGATTAGCCAGACTTTGTGCAAGCATGGGCAAGGGCACGCTGGCAGCTGTTTCTTTGTTTAATTGATATATAGCGGCTCGACGCAGCGTGTGAAAAGCCGCGGTTAGATTTTCTTTATCAGGAGTTGCTGATTTGAGTTTCAGTAATTCATGCGATGCTTGTTTTAGAACGGGTTGGTGGTTGAGTCTTTTTATCACCCATCGTGTGATCAGAACAATCAGGGCAATAATAATAACGCCAAGTATCCACCAACCAGGCGCAAGTGGCCACCAGTAGCTGATCGCCTCGGGCGTATGAATATCTCTTAGTTGCGATAAGGGATCGGCAGTTGGCGTTGTCATTGGCCACTCCGTTTTTGAGTGCTTTGGTTCATCGCCAATAGGTGTCCGAGCGATTGCTCAGTACTGATCATATGCCAGCGTAATCGATGTTTCAGGCTTAAATTATTCAAATAGTCGGCTCTTTTTTCGAACTGTTCATGAAACTTTTGTCGAAATGAGCGAGACTGAGTGTTAAAGGCAATGCGTTGTTTTCCATTTGTGATGGTGTACTGACCCGATGGTGGTAAGTCTTTTTCCAGTGGGTCGGTGATCTGTAACAAGCTGACTTCATTGTGCTGACTTAACCTTAAAAGGTGGTTCTCGCATTCGTCATCGAACTGCTGGAAGTCACTGAGTATGAAAATTAAACTGCCCGGGCGAGCCAATTTTCGGGTGCGCTGTAAAGTATTTTTCAAACTGTTGCGTTCGTCTGCTTGATACTCTTTTGACAAATAAAGCTGGCTAATTTGTAAATTATGATTTTCGACAATTTTGTTCAAAACTCTGAGACAGTTCTTTCGTGTGGTAGCAGGCTTATATTCATAATGCTCAGCTTGATCAAAAATTAAAGCGCCGAATCGATTGCCGTCGGCAAGCGACTTCCACATGATGATTGATGCTAACTTGGCCGCTTGAACACTTTTAAATTGCTGGCGTGAACCAAACATCATTCCGGGGCTTTGATCCAGCAGAACAAACACGGGACGCTCGCGCTCCTCGCGATAAATTTTCGTGTGCGCTTCTCCGGTTCGGGCGGTAACACGCCAGTCAATCGACCGAATGTCGTCGCCCATCTGGTAAAGGCGCGCCTCGTCAAAGTCCATTCCACGACCTTTAAAGTGCGAAATAAAACCACCGAGTAAATGGGTTTTTACGCGTTGTTGCACTGGCAATTCAAGGTTGTCTGCGAACCGTTTGCATTCGAGTAACTCCTCCAGAGCGAGCTCTATGCCGAGCCGATGCTCGTGACGAATCGGAGGTTTCGCTGGGTTGGTGTGGCGCCAATGTTTCATGGTGACTGTTACGCGACGGGGACGACTTGAATTAATCGATTAATAACATCATCGGGCGTAATTCCCTCAGCTTCGGCCTCATAGCTGAGTAATATACGGTGTCTTAGAACTTCATGCACGATACTCTGGACGCTATCGGGTGTGACAAAATCATGGCCTTCTAACCAGGCCATCGCTCGCGCGCATCGATCCAAAGCAATGGTGGCTCGCGGGCTACCACCGAAATCTATCCAGCGCGCCAGTTGATCATCAAAGGCTTTTGGATTGCGGGTGGCCATGACCAATTGCACTATGTATTGCTCAACTTCCTCGGCCATGTAAATGTCGAGTACTTCATCGCGCGCTTTAAATAAGGCCTCTTCGGTTAATTCGGCGTCTGGCTCAGAGAAGTCCGCTGTGTGGTGAGACTCTGCTCTAGATAAGCGTAAAATTGCAGCTTCCGCTTCGGCATCGGGGTAGTCCACTAGCACGTGCATCAAAAATCGGTCGAGTTGAGCTTCGGGAAGAGGGTAGGTACCTTCTTGTTCAATGGGATTTTGGGTTGCCATCACCATAAAGAGCTCGGGAAGCGGATAACTGTGACCACCCACAGTGATTTGTCGCTCTGCCATCGCCTCAAGTAGCGCCGATTGAACCTTAGCCGGAGCTCGGTTGATTTCGTCTGCCAAAATCAAGTTATGAAAAATAGGACCCTTCTGAAATTCAAATGTGGCTGTTTGAGGTCGGAAAATATCGGTTCCTGTGAGGTCGGCAGGCAGAAGATCGGGGGTAAATTGAATTCTGTGAAAATCGCCTTCGACACCGCGCGCCAACTCTTTGATTGCCCGTGTTTTAGCCAGGCCTGGTGCGCCTTCCACCAACAGATGACCATCGGCCAATAGGGCTACGAGAATTTTTTCCACCAGATCTTTTTGGCCGACGATACGTTGTTCTAAAAAGGATTTTAATTTCTGAATGTCGCTTTTCACTTCCATCTCTAAACTCTTTACGCTTGATCTCGGTTGTGGGCTGTATGTTGTATCGGATTGGACCGTAAAATTCCAGTATTATTCAGAAACTTATATGGTGACTTTGCAACAAATTACAACCGTGTGTTTGAAAACCAATCAAAACGCTCAATTTAAACGGTTGTTTGAAAGTCGAGTTAAAATCAAGTAGAGTCTAAACTCAGAAACGAACCTTCTAACTGTTGAGAGTTGAAAATGTCGAGCGAGACCGATCAAGACAAAGTGGCAGACGCTAAAAATGCGGCGCCAAAGGCAAAGAGTAAGCCTAAAGCAAAGAAAACGGTGCGAAAAGCGAAGAGCGATCGTGTAGCGATCGTCAAAGGATTAAGAACGCCTTTTGCACGGCAACTGACCCATTATCGCGGAATGAATGCGGTTGATTTGGGAAAACTTGTAGTTAACGAGTTAATGGCACAAACGGAAATTGATCCGAAGCTGGTTGAACAAGTGGTTTATGGTCAGGTAATTACTATGCCTGATGCGCCGAACATTGCGCGGGAAATTGTCATCGGAACCGGGATGGATGTAAGCACCGATGCGTATTCAGTTACTCGGGCTTGCGCAACCAGCTTTCAATCTGCTGTCAGTGTCGCCGAGTCGATCATGGCCGGGACCGTATCGGTGGCCATTGCCGGTGGCGCTGATTCTTCATCCGTAGTACCGATTGGCGTGTCTAAAAAATTGGGCCAAATTCTGATGGATCTGAGTAAGGCTCGATCGTTAAGCCAACGACTGAAACTACTGTCGAAAATTCGTCCAAAAGATTTATTACCGGTTCCCCCTGCGATTAAGGAGTACTCCACCGGCTTGACCATGGGCGACAACGCAGAGCAAATGGCCAGAGACCATGGAATAACTCGACAAGAGCAGGATGAATTGGCGCATCGGTCCCACAGCTTGGCAGCTCAAGCCTGGAACGATGGCAAATTGGACAGCGAGGTGATGACCGCGTTTGTTCCGCCATTTAAAGAAGGGTTACGAATTGATAACAATATTCGATTCGATTCCAAACTGGAGAGTTACGCCAAGTTAAAACCCTGTTTCGATCGCAAACATGGCACATTGACTGCTGCGAACAGCACGCCACTAACCGATGGTGCCGCGGCTCTGCTGATGATGAGCGAATCTCGGGCAAAAGAGTTGGGCTATGAAATTCTGGGATTCGTCAAGAGCTATGGCTTTTCTGCAATTGATGCCACCCATGACATGTTGATGGGACCTTCTTATGCAACACCCATCGCACTCGACAGAGCCGGTATGGAACTGAAAGATCTGGATTTGATCGAAATGCACGAAGCCTTTGCCGCACAAACCTTGTGCAATGTGAAAGCCTTTGCTTCCGACACTTTCGCAAAAGAGAAGCTGAATCGTAAAAAGGCGATTGGCGAAATTGATATGGATAAATTCAATGTTCTGGGTGGCAGTCTGGCTTATGGTCATCCTTTTGCTGCGACCGGTGCGCGATTAATTACTCAAATGTTGAATGAGTTGAAACGCCGAGGCGGCGGTACGGCATTAACAACCGCCTGTGCCGCTGGTGGTTTGGGTGCCGCAATGATTTTGGAGGTTGAATAATGAGCGAACAACAAAGTGCGTTTCAATTTGAGATAAATGAAAAATCGATCGGTGTCATTACTATTGATGTTCCGGGCGAAGCTCAAAATACGTTGAAAAAAGAATTTGTCGATGAAATAGCCTCGTTATTGAATCGTATTGAGCAAGAAGATGTGAAAGGTCTCATTATCTGTTCTGGAAAACCCGGCAGTTTTGTCGCCGGAGCAGACATCACCATGTTGAAGGCCGTTACAACCGAATCGGAAGCAGAAGAATTGTCGAAAGCGGGGCAAGCGATCTTCAATCGAATGGAGCAATTGAACATTCCAACCGTAGCTGCGATTGATGGCGCATGCCTTGGTGGTGGTCTGGAGTTGGCTATGGCTTGCCATGAGCGCGTCTGTACTGATAACAGCAAAACCAAGCTCGGTCTCCCCGAGGTGCAACTGGGCGTTTTGCCCGGCAGCGGCGGAACTCAGCGGATGCCGCGTTTAACAGGCATTGCAACCGCGCTTGATCTGATGCTTACCGGCAAACAATTGAACGCCAGACGTGCTAAGAAAGTTGGTCTGGTGGATGAAGTTGTACCGGTTGCCAATTTGATGGTTGCCGCAGAGAAACGATTATTAGCCATGGCGGAAAAAGGGCGTTGGTCGAAATCGTGTGACGATCGTCCGGTAAGCTGGAAAGGGGCGTTGAGTTCGTCCGGTGCCCAGGAGCTGGCATTGGAAAGCAACAGTTTCGGTCGAAAAATTATTTTTGATAAAGCCCGTAAAACGGTCAAAGGAAAAACCAAGGGAAATTACCCTGCGCCACTGAAGATTATCGAGTGCATTGAGATGGGCGCAGAGCACGGCTTTGAAAAAGGTCTGGAAGTAGAAGCGCGATATTTTGGCGAACTGGTAATGACGCCCGTCGCAGCTCAACTAATGAGTATTTTCTTTGCCACCACCGAATTGAAAAAAGATACCGGTGTTGATGGAAAAGTAAAACCCCGTGATTTACAGCGAGTTGGTGTACTTGGTGGCGGATTGATGGGGGCTGGCATAGCTGCGGTCACCATCGAAAAAGCAGGATTGCCTGTCCGTTTGAAAGACGTGTCTGTTGAAGGCATTAATCATGCCATGAAATACAGTTGGAAATTATTAAAGAAGAAGTTGAAACGTCGTCAGTACTCCAAAATAGAGGCCGCGCGGGTTCAGTCTAGGTTGACCGGTACCACAGGTTATGACGGGTTTAAGAACACCGATATTGTAATTGAGGCCGTGTTTGAAGACTTGGCGTTGAAACATCAAATGGTAAAAGACGTCGAAGAAAATTGTTCCGACGACACAATCTTTGCTACAAATACCTCGTCAATCCCGATTTCTGAAATTGCGACGGCGAGTAAACGCCCTGAGCAAGTGATCGGTCTGCATTATTTTTCACCAGTAGAAAAAATGCCACTATTGGAGATTATCAAGACCGACAAAACTTCGGATGAAGTAATTGCCAGTTGTGTTGAGCTTGGTAAGCAACAAGGGAAAACAGTTATTGTGGTGAATGATGGTGCTGGTTTTTACGTCAATCGTATTCTTGCACCTTACATGAATGAAGCAGCCTACTTGCTTTCAGAAGGCGTTGCAATTGATGCCATTGATAAAGCATTGGTTAAAGCAGGTTTCCCGGTTGGTCCCATGACATTACTTGATGAAGTCGGCATTGACGTCGCAACTAAAGTATCCCCGATTTTAGAAGAGGCTTTTGGCAGTCGTATGACGCCGCCAAAAATGTTCGACAAGCTCAAGCAAGACGATCGCAAGGGGCGCAAAAATGGTCGGGGTTTGTATCGTTACGATGGCGATAAAAAGAGCGAAAAAACGGTCGATGAGAGTGTTTATAAACTGTTGGGTATTAGCCCTTCCACTCAAATTAAAGCCGACGAGATTGTTGAACGGTGCTTGCTCACTATGGTGAACGAAGCCGCGCGTTGCCTGGAAGGCAAGATTATTCGAAACGCCAGAGACGGTGACATTGGTGCAGTTTTCGGAATCGGTTTTCCACCCTTTTTAGGTGGGCCATTCCGATACATGGACAGTAAGGGGATTCAACAAATTGTCGAGCGGTTGAACTACTTTAAAGATAAGTTCGGTGAGCGATTTGAGCCTGCGCCGTTATTGGTCGAAATGGCTGAAAAAGGACAATCTTTTCATTAGTTTTTAACACCGTTTAAAATAGCCGGACGTTTATACGTTCGGCTTTTTTTATTAACCAGTTTTACACATCTGGTTGATGAATACATGAACTGTCGCATCAGAGTTTCCGCTCAGGGTATTTAAACCTGAAACAAAGTTGTCTAAAATAGGCGGACATGGACTAATTAGCAACAGATTGGAATTATGCAAAGGATATTTTGGTTGATTATTGCGCTGCAAAGTGCGTTGGCGTTCGGTTATGCAATGCAGTGGCCGAGCAGCAGTTGGGCATGGCTTTCAGGTATCATTGTCTATATCGGAACTTGTATAGGGTTAATGATGGTCGGTCTGCAAGTCGCGAAACGCGATAAAGTTTATTATCTTTTAACCGTCGCGAGTGTATCGTTTAACTGGGTTTTATTTGGTACTGTCGGTATCGTTGCCTCGTCGTTGATCGGTTTCATTCACTATATTTGATGAGGTTGATCAGTCGGATGAATATTTATTGAAGCGCTGTTTCAGAGAGTTCATTTTAAATTCATTACGGCAAAACGATGCTGAACAGCAAACACGTCGATTTGTAACCGATTCACCCAGCGTTTTTAGTGCCCAAAACTATCAAGTGGTTGCCATCGGAAAGGCTGCGGCAGCGATGCTGTCGGGGCTGGATGGTTTATTCGAGAAGATTGATCGAGCACTGGTCATCACACCCGAGCATTATCTTCTTCCGCAATGCAAATTAGCTAATGTTGAAATAATTGAATCCTCACACCCTCTACCTGACGTTCGCTCACTGTACGCTGGCAAACGACTGGTTCAATTTATTCATCAGTCGACGAGTAAGCATTGGGTTTTTCTAATTTCGGGTGGCGCGTCAGCCTGTGTTGAACAGTTACCCAGCGGAATAAGTTTAGAAACCTTATCCAGGCTCAATCAACGACTCATCTCTTCTAACCTTAACATCAAGCAGATAAATGCTGTTCGAAAGTCATATTCGACTATCAAAAACGGTGGATTACTCAACGTTTTTTCAAGTGGAAGCCAGATAGTGCAATTGACGTTATCGGATGTGATGGGAG
>JBPEWV010000003.1:0-25860 GCA_052032335.1 Pleionea sp.
TCCACCATAATGGTGTATTCCTGGTGATTCCTCACAGAACTCGAAAACTTCAGCGTCCTTGTTTCTGTCCATTCCCGCCGCATCGAAAAATTTTGTTATTTCTTCAGGAAAGACTAAGTCAATAGCTTCAATATAATTCTTGCAATAGTTACATGAACATTCCTGACTGCCACCCACTTGTATTTTTTTGTAGATTTTCTCGGTTGCTTCCTTATCTATTTCTAGAATGTAACCGCCAATTTCGATTCTCATAAGTTTAGTATGTAACTTTATTTATATTCGAATAAACTCGTCCAGACACGTTAAACCCAAAACCGAGGAGTTCTAACCAACTGGTTCAAAAAATCCTATTTATACTTTCTCAGTATACACATCTCTCAATAGCCGAAAACTACTCAAATGATTAGCTTAAAAAGGTTTGCGTAAAACGTATAAGGCAAGCCCCGAGACATGGGGCTTGATTGAGGAGTTACAGCGTCTCACCGATTTTTAGTTCGGTGACTTTGCCGTATTTTTTGGCGATGTTGCGAATGTCGTCGGCTTTGCCGATGAGTACAAACTGTAAATTATCTTTTGGGAAGTATTGTTTCACCAGCTCGTTGGCGCGTTTAACGTCGAGCTGGTTTACTTTTTCGTTAAACTGATTGATAAACGATGGTTTAATACCAAACACTTCCATTTCGACCAGCAGGTCGGCCAGTTGGCCGGAGGTTTCGAAGCGGAGTGGGAATTGGCCTTTAACGTAGGCTTTTGCCGAGTCGAGGGTTTTCTTATCGATGCCCTGTTCCCACAATCGGTTGTAGGTTTTTAACGCCAGGTCGATGGCTTGTTCGGTTGTCGACGATTGAGTAAAGGTCGAAATACGAAACACGCCGTCGTGCTTTAAGGCATCAAAACTGCTGCGTGCACCGTAGGTAAGCCCGGTATTAACGCGCAATTCGTCGTTCAACCACGAGGTAAAGCGCGCGCCTAAAATGGTATTGACCACTTGTAACTCAATGTAGTCGTCATTTTGTCGCGCAATACCTTTACCACCAATATAAAAAGTGGTTTCGCGTGCGTCACTTTTATCAACCAATAAGACGTTTGCGTTGGTCGGTGCTTTGGCTGGCTCAATGCGCAGGTAGTTTTGTTTGTGCTTATTTGTCCAGTCGCCGAATAATTGGTTGACCTGTTGTTTCATGGCCGATAGCTCAAAATCACCGACCACCGAAATAACAGTATTGTTGGGCTGGTAATAACGCTGATAAAAATTTTGAATGGCAGCTCGATCAATTTTATTTAACGATTCAGGAGTGGCTTCAACCTGCTTAGCGTAGAAATGATCGCCAAAGTAAAGCGCCTTAAAATAATCGTCGATCAGTTGCTTAGGGCTTTCTTTACGTTGCGCGATTAGGCTTTCATACCGCTTTAAGTGTTTTTTCACTTCGGTTTTGTCAAAACTTGGTGTCTTGAGTGACTCAGCAAGTAACGACATAACTTTAACGGTGTCTTTTTTGTGAAACGAAGCCGCCATGCCGCTCAATTCGGTATCGGCCCAGGTGGCTAAGTTCGCACCGATAAAGTCGAGCTCCGATTGCAGCGCCTGTTTGGAGGTTTGTTGAGTACCAAACAACAGAGCGTCTGCCGTTACCGCGGCCAAACCTTCGATGTCGGCATGAACGGCACCGGCGTCAACGCGAACTTCAACATTGATTAATGGCACCTCGTCGTGTTGCATTAACAACACGGTAAGACCATTTTTCAACGTCACTTTTTCGTAGTTGGGCAGGGTAAACTCTTGGGCAAACGACGCATTAAGAATTGTTAACGATAATAGTACTATCAGGCTTTTAAAGATCGTTTTCATGAGTATCCTCCTTTGAGCCAAGAATGCCCACGGTGCGATTCTTTTTCACTAAATATTGTTTGGCAACCCGTTGCACATCGGCAAGTGTCACCGCGTCGAACAGCTCGGGCGCTTGCAATAATTTTTTATAGTCACCAAAGTAGATTTCGTAACTGCCCAGTTGGTTCGACTTGCCATTGATGGTCTGCATTTCTCGGTAGAAATCAACCGCTTTGTTATTTTTCACTTTTTCTAACTCTCGCTCGGTCACACCCTTTTTTATAACCTCATTGATCACGGCAACGATTTCGGCTTCGAGTTTCTCGGCAGAAACGCCCTGATTGGCAACGGCGTAAAGATAAAACAGATTGGGGTCGATGCTGTTGGGCACATAGGTAAACACACGAGACGCAACCTGTTTGTCGTCGACCAGCGCTCGGTACAAGCGGGAGGTTTTTCCACTGGAAAAAATTTCGCTTAATACATCGAGCGCGTAATAATCTGCGTGCCGGGTTTCGGGCACGTGCCAGCCCATCATAATGTTCGGGCTGGTCACTGATGCTTTGTGCAGATACACCCTTCGTTCGCCTTTTTGTTCGGGTTCGACCGTATGAATGGGTCGCGGCTTGGGGCCGTTGGGTATTGGCTCAAAATATTGTTTGGCCAATGCTTTAACTTGCTTCAGTGTGACGGCACCCGATATTACGACCACTGCGTTATTGGGTGAGTAGTAGGTTTTATGGTAGGTTTTCAAATCTTCCATCGACCAATTTTCAATATCACTTTTGTGGCCGATGACCGGCCAACTGTAAGGGTGAGCACGAAAGGCTGCGTTTTTGACTTCTTCGCTGATGGCCTGATAATTGGAATTTTCCAGCCCGGTGCGTCGCTCTGACGCCACCACGCCGCGTTCGCTTTCTACCACGTCTTTATCTATGGCTAAGTGCTCAATACGATCGGCTTCGAGCTTGAAAATGAGTTCTAACGAATCGGCGGGAAACCAGTTGGTGTAGGCGGTGATATTCTCGGTCGCGTAAGCATTGTTTGCACCACCTGCGGCTTCCATTACCCGATCGAACATTTTGGGGCCGTAGTTTTTCGAGCCATTAAACATCATGTGTTCGAAAAAATGCGAAATGCCAGTGATGCCGGGGTACTCGTTGCGCGAACCCACCCGCCAGAACAAATACATATTCGCATTGGGTATGGAGTGATCTTCGACCACCAAAATCTTCATACCATTATCGAGCGTAAACTCATCAATCTCTTCGGGCGATAACGCCCAGGATGACAGTGTGACCAATCCGCACACCATCAACCAAAATTTAGCTTTGAGAAACATCACAACGTTTTCCTTCTTTTATTACTGCTTACGCAACTTAGCGCCGCATCTTTGGCTGCAGCGACGCCTATTGTAGGTGGTTAACCCATACGCTCACAATCCTGCCTTGTCGCGAAACGGCAACAATTTGTGTCAATTTTTGGCAAGGTATATAGCGAAAATCCCACAATTCAAAGTGTTTTTTTGCCATTTCGACTTAAAAGCTGCACGACTATACTTTGGCAAAATCAATTTGGACCGACCTATTTTGCTTTTACGTTTATTACTCATTTTATCGCTCGTTCAATCGGCTTTTGCGATTTCCGAGCTCAACGACGACTTTGCCGACAAAGAATTTGCCCATTATTTTAGTTCGGTTTATTCAACGTCTATCCCACAGGCGAAACGTAGCCTCGACAGCTTTGAGCAGCATTTACAAATTCAACCCGCGCAACTCGAAAGCTGGCAGCGATTTAAACTGACGTTTTTGCATCAGCTGGAACAGCGCGAAGCAAGACGCAATCAACTGGAACGCTTCAAACAGTCCAATCAATCGATCAACAGCATCGAGACCTTAAGTTTGCGCCAACAACATCTGGAAACGCGAGCCCACGAAACCCGTGAATTGCTAACAGTGGTCAACACACTGTATCAACAATTATCGCAGGAACAAAAAAGGCTGTTCGATAACACCATGACACATTTGTGGACCGGTCGGTCGCTGATGAACCGGCGTCGAAACTGAGCAAGTTTTCTAGTACACTGTGCCGCAAACGAATTAACCGAACAAACCTTTGTGAAAGAACCGTCCGCCACACTCGACACTCTGGGATTGCGTTGCCCAGAGCCCGTTATGATGATTCGAAAGAAAATGCGAGAGTTGCCAGCAGGCGACGTGCTTAAAGTGATTGCCGACGATCCGTCGACCCAACGCGACATCCCCAAGTTTTGCCAGTTTATGGATCACCAACTGCTTGATCAGAAAACCGAAGCTTCGACCTTTGTCTACTGGATTAAGAAGTCGGGCTAATTCGCCAGCGCTCTCGGTAAACGTCTTGCTTTTTTGGCAGAATATTTAATCTTTCCCACTCACCATTAACTGCTTGATAAACTCGTGGGTCCATTACCCGGAACCACAATGGAGGTAAGTAGGCCATTAGAAACATGGTGTAATAGCCCGCCGGCATTTGTGGAATATCGGAAAAATTGCGTAACGCCTGATAGCGCCGCATCGGATTCGCATGATGATCGGAATGACGCTGCAAATGCAACAAACTCCAGTTAGACAATAAAAAATTACTGTTCCAGGAATGTTTTGGTTGGCACCGCTCGTATTGTCCGTTGGCTAATCGTTTACGCTTTAATCCGTAATGTTCGATGTAGTTAGCCGAGGTCAATTGAAAACCACTCCAAACAGCCGCCACCATTAAAAACGGTAAAGCGGCCCAACCCAACCAAGCGATTAAGGTCGAATACAATATTAAGGTTAGCAGCGCGCCTTGCAGCACTTCGTTCGAAAACGACCAGACCGCACGATTCAAACGCGTCAGTCGTTGTCGCTCCAACAACCAGGCACGAACTAAAGCTCCCGGATACTCCCGAAGAAAAAACTGATAAATGTTTTCACCTAATTTCGCCGAAGCACTATCGTCGGGCGTCGCAACATGAGTGTGATGACCTCGATTGTGTTCAACATTGAAATGGCCATAGGCGCTAAGAGCCAAGGCGATTTTTGCCGCCCACCGTTCGGTTAAAGGACGTTTGTGTCCCATCTCGTGGCCGAGATTAATGGCGTACCCTCCAATAATGCCCGTCAGCAAAACCAGCGCGAGCCAATCGCTTAAAGTGTTGGTCTGAGTCGCGGCAAACCAAACATTAAACACAAAGCAGAACACCAACAAAGGCACTAATGCGAAAGTTATGCTCCGGTAATAATTATCGCGCTCCATTTGAGGAACGACAGACTCGGGAGGGTTATGGGTGTCCTGTCCGATCAGCCAATCGAACACCGGAAGCAGTACGTAATAAACGGTAACGGGAACCCAAAGTACCCAGCTTTGTTCGAGGTAGAGAAAAGCAATCGGACCGACAATGGAGAACAAGGGAATAAAGACTGAAAATAACCAAAGTCCGCGCTTTTTGTCGGTGTATTGAACGCCCTGATCCGATTCAAACTGTCGGCTGAAAATCATAGTGCTTCTCCTCGACTTCATTTTGACCAATTATTAAACAATAGGCAAGGCGCTGACTTTTTAAATGTACCGGAAAAGCGTAAACTGAAGTAACACGGAGCAACGACAAAGGAGCCGATGATGGACATCAACAAACTGGCACAACAGCTGGATGACCAGAATCTTCCGCCCGTTGATCAATGGAACCCCGACTATTGTGGTGATATCGACATGGTCATTAAACGGGATGGTAGCTGGCATTATATGGGCACGCCCATTGGTCGTCAGAAAATGGTGAAGCTGTTTTCAACGGTACTGAAAAAAGAAAACGATAAGTTCTTTCTGGTCACGCCAGTAGAAAAAATTGGCATAACCGTCGAAGACGCGCCTTTTCTTGCCGTGCTGATGGAGGTTCATGAGAAAAATAATGAGACCGCCTTGTTATTTACCGACAATGTCGGCAATCAGTTTATTGCGGGTGACGAACACCCCATCTGGGTTGAAACCGATCCGGACACACAAGAACCCTCACCCTATATTCGTGTACGAAAAAATCTCGATGCTCTGATTAGCCGAAATGTGTTTTACCAACTGGTCGAACTGGCATCGCCGACAGAAAAAGACGGTCAAACCGAATTGCAGGTGACCAGTCAGGGAAAAACGTTTTCACTCGGCAGCGTCAACGCGTGATCCAATTTACTTTTAAAAAACCGCCCCGATCGGCGATTATTTTTTACCTGATTGGATTTCTGATAATCATTCCCACGGTATTGCATCAGTTTTTGAATTGGAATGTTTTGTCGGTCGCTACCAATCAACGGTTGTTTATTATTGGCGCGATTGTGGTCTGTATCGGTTCAGTATTAAACTGGGTCGTACCCATTGCTTACCGTCACAATAACATTGACAAGGAATCCGATTAATGAATCAAATTGTCTGGCTCGATCTTGGCGTAAGCGATCTCGATCGCGCCATCGCCTTTTATAAAAAAGTATTGCAGAACGACATTAGCATTGAAACGTTCGAGTCGTTTCGCTTTGGTGTGTTTTCGCATTCCGAAACCGGGGTTTCCGGTTGTTTGGTGCCGCAGAAAGATTTCGTCCCACAGCCTGCATCAACCTTAATCTATTTTAACGTCGATGGCCGTCTGGACGATGCGGTCGCCCAGGTTGAAACCCATGGTGGGAAAATCATTCAACCGCCGCATGCCATAGGACCACACGGCTCTCGTGCCATTGTTCTCGATAGCGAAGGCAATACCATCGCCTTGCATTCAACGGCGACCATTTCTGAATAATGTCACGGCGCTGGTTTTACAAAAAGCGGTACGTCCTTCCGGCTGCGATTATTGGTTTGATCTTTCTATTGCCCAACCGCTGGACCATTCCGGTTGCTGACGCGAGCCAAAACGATTGGCATCAAGAAACCTTCTGGTACGAACCCTGGGGATCGTCAGTGACTCATAAGGGCATCGATATTTTTGGTGCAAAGGATACAGAGGTCGTTGCT
This sequence comes from Pleionea sp., assembly GCA_052032335.1. GTDB lineage: Bacteria > Pseudomonadota > Gammaproteobacteria > Enterobacterales > Kangiellaceae > Pleionea. The sequence goes on from JBPEWV010000003.1 coordinate 6,830, forward strand.
GCCAATGATGGCGTGTTATTGTACGCGGGCGAACTGAAAAAAGGCGGTCAGGTGGTGGTCTTGCTTGGGCCTGAATGGAAGATACATTACTACGCGCATCTTGATTCGATTGCCGAACGTCGGTTAATTTATTTTTCTGGCGATAAAGTTGGTACGCTCGGAGATTCGGGGAACGCGAAAGGCAAACAACCCCATTTGCACTTTAGCATTGTTTCAATATTTCCGTATTTTTGGAAAGCCGATACCAGCACACAAGGCTGGAAAAAAATGTTTTACTTAAACCCTATTCATTATCTTACAGAGACTTAATCGTGTTGTTAAAAATAATTGTTAAACTTTTTTTTATTGCGCTAACTGTTATAACGCTTAACGCCTGCACGCTTGGCCACAGTGCCGACGACGGCCACAAAGCGGTCTCCGCGAATAGCGCCGCAAATACATCAAAAAACCTGGGCGCTATGACGCAGTCTCAATTGCTGGCGAGAAAAGATATCTTCTACAAAAAATTCAACGCGCATCAGGTTGATCAAGACCACATCCAGTTGATCAATAGCATCAGCCAACCAACCAAAGTCTTAATCGTCTTTGGCCTCTGGTGTCACGACAGTCAACGAGAAATCCCACGGTTACTCAAGTTGTTAAGCGAAGCCAATAATCCAAACATCGAAGTGGCCATGATCAGCGTGGGCTACGATAAAGTGATTCCAGAATCGGCAAATCAGCATAATGTCAGTATTAAATACACACCCACCGTGATCGTGTTTGACCAAGAAGGCAAAGAGTTGAAGCGATTTGTTGAACGCCCAAATACGCTGTGGGCAACCGATCTGGCGGCTGCCCATCAGTAAGACAAGTTAGGCATTACTGCCAGGTTGCGATTAGGTCAACGCCCGAATAAGCATCGTAACCGTACAAACTGAAATACCAAAGGCCCGATTGCGGTGAGGATTCACTACAGGATTCATTGTTTCCGTAACGCCACGGGCGACAATCGTAGGTGGATAACGTCGGTTGGGCGCCTCGACGCACGTACAGATCGGCGTCGCCATTGCCACCACTAATCGTCACCGATAAATTCGAGACGCCTTCGGGCAGCTGAACGGAATAATGCAACCATCGGCCTTTTGAATCGGCCAAGTTGAGCTTTGAGAAGTCACCACTCGTATCGTCGCCTTCAGCATAGCGCCCGACAAGGGATACACCATCGAACGCGCTGTAACCATAGAGCATCACAAAGTAACGCCCCGCGCGAAGGTTACTGATAACACAGACTTCTTCGTTGCCGTTACGATACGGACGGCAATCGTACTCGTCGGTGGTTGGTTCACTACCAAACCGAACGTACATATCGGCGTCGCCGCTTCCACCACTCATGGTAAAACTCAAAGAAGTTGCCGTTTCTGGCACATCCAAATAAAACAGTTGCGATTCATGGCGGCCCGATGCCAAATCGGTTTTCGGCTCGTCATTGGTTAGCTCATTGTTACTGGTCGGTGGTTCACAATTGTCTGAGGTTTCGTAATAAATAATTAATTGTGGCGCCAGACCTGTTTCCTTTGAATCAAAATCAATCCCGTCGGAAGTCCCGGCCGAGGTGATCACGATGCCGTAATTACCGCCCTGCAACCAATTTTGCAGCATCGAAAGGCCGGCGCTGTTTAGGGTAATGGTTTTGCTGCCGGTGGTGCTCGGTGTAAATGAACCGACTAGAGCGCCTTGCTGAGCAGACCCCGACACCGAATTCCAGGTTGCGGTGGATTCGACCCAATTGTTGTTGCCGGCGTGCAAGTTATAACTGCCAGTCGAGCGGTTGAAAATGTTGATGACCACTTGTGCCGATGTGATGATTGCGCAGTCAGGCAGGCTCGACACGTCCCATTTAATCAAAGAATCCATGACACCATAAGTTGAATCACTGCCGTCAGCCAGCAAGCCTTCGTTGCTGTCGTCAAAATTTGTCGTCGCCTGACTCTTTGCAATAAAGGTATCGTCCGTTGCATCGAGAGTGAGGGTGTCACCTGAAGAGTTACCCGTATCGATCACCGTTCGATTGTCGGCATTACGAACCAGGTTCAACGACTCGCCAACACCATTGGCGTGCCACCAATTCACATTGTCCGGCAACACCGTCGGGTTCGCTGCACGTTGTTGTCGACTGAGGGTACTTGCCGATTCATCAAACTGCGCGGTACGAACCTGTAAACCATCCGCCGCGACAGTAATCACTTTGAACTGTTGGATACTGGCCAAATCAATGGTCCACGACTTAGGGTCATTTGCCGACCGGGCGGGCGCACCCCAACTGCCTTCACCCACATAAACCGTTCCGCCCGAGGTGGTGCTGGTAAAGTTGTTGCCACTGGGTCGAATCGACTGGGTCATTTTATTGATGTGCGTGTCGGACTCGACCACCAAATTCATTGCCCGGTTGTAAAAATCGTCGGCCCACCAATCGAATAAAATCTGATTCTCCGACTTGCCAGTGTAATGGGGAAACATGGGTTTGTGGTATTGCGCAAATCGCCATAAAGCAGAACTCCCCTGACTGGCCAAATCATTCGACAACCAGTTGTTCATGGCGCTGGCATAAGACGACCAGCCGCTGTTTTTGAATTGGCTGTTCAAAGTGTACACGCGCAACAAAGGTGAAATATTAAAAGCACCATAAGTATCCGACGGCGAGCAATTACCGTCCTGGTTGTAATCGGTGCCAAACACTTCGCACAAAGTTTTGTAGTTGTTGTCTTCGTGATTACCGTGGGTTGGAATAAGCGGATAAATACGCTTGTAGTTTAATCCGTCAATGGTGTCGCTGGAATGAGTCAGTTGCCAATCAGAGAGAAACTCATTCATCTCTGAAGCATTATTGGCGTTGGTAAAGTCGCCACCGTGCATGATAAATAAAGGTCGGATTTTAGATATTAATTGATTACCTTTGCGACGCGTGGTCCACCCGGTGCGCGTATCGCCTCCAGCGACTGCAATGTAAGGTGATTGATCGGTAGGTGCCGTTTTAAACCAGAATCGCTGGCCACATCCAGCGTCGTCGCAGACCCGATAATACACAGCAGAATTTGCTGGCAAGTTGGTCAGTCTGACAAAGTAACTGACTAATGAACTGCGAAACGTTTTGCTATCGTCGATGGTCGCCACCTGCCAGCTCGACTCGTTGGTGGTAAAGCCAAAGGTTACGTAAGGTGATTGACTGCTTCCGTCGGGCGAAAAGCCGATAACTGCATTGCTTGAGGGATCAGAATCCCAAATCAATCGATGATGCTTTGTTGCCGATTCAGCGTCCGATAGATAAGTTAGTCCTGCGGTAAGAGCTGCGCAGTAAAGCCATTGTTTAATCACAGTGCCTCCAAAAGATCGGTTTTTAATTTTTAAAGCCGGGTACAGCTATCCCGTTTCAGAATGGATCACTTTATGGGCCAATCATGACCATCGGGTGACAATAATATGAACCGAGGTTGAAACGTAGAAAAGAATGCAAAAAAAATGTGGATTGAGATGCTTTTCAGTGAGTGCTTTCGTCTTCTGTGACCAGTCGCACAAAAGCAGCATTGCGATATGGGATAACAACCGAACGGCCACTGCCAAAGTTCACCGCTTTTGCACCTTCACCGAGGTGCTGATAAACGCCGGTTAATGGAAAACCATGAGATGATGTCCAATAATCGCCGCGTTTGGTGTGAGGAAAAAAATAGACATTGATCATTACGTTTCCGTCAACCGGACTTTTCTCAACCAGTGATAACAGTTCCTGTTCGGTTGGCAGTCGCCAGTTGCTTCGACCACATAACCTTTTTTGATTGAGGCGACGAATCAGATCATCGGTATCGCAGCGTTCTTTTTCAAAATAACAATCGCCACCATTTGCCTTACCTGTCGATCCATCGAGCCAGGAGTAAGTCCAATAGCCGTCATGAATCGACTCGTCGTCTTTTTTAACTTCCCATATCAAATTATTGCGGCTGTCTTTTACGCACATCCAGGGACCCTGCCAATGATTTAAAGATCGGCCCTGAGCATCAAGCTTTCTATAATGAGACGATTTTTCTTTTGGTAATTCGCGATCAGAAAAATAGGTAAAGCCCAACAGGCCACTGAGTGTAATCACAAGCAAAATCAATCGTCGCAGCATTCCTTTACTCACTCAGTTTGATTTGCATCGGGATTAAATGACGGGTGTGGGCAATTTGCGCCTGATCAAATGCCGAAAACCAGAGACAGGTATTGTGATCCAACACCACATCATTTTTCGATTGCGTATTAATCTTACGAACCATCTCAAGATGCCAATAACCATTACGCCAGACGCCCTTGGCTCGAACATCGGCGCGATCACCTTCGAAACGATTGGAGCGATACATTACCGAAGGCATCAATGTTCCCGTAGGGTAGTGATCATTTTCTTGTTTATAGGGTGTGTAACTGAACCAGTCAATCATCCAGATTGTTCCGTCTTCAGACGACTGAAAACTTTCAAGGTAGGGTGGTTTTTTCGGTAGCCGTTTTGGAACTATGCCGTCTTTTTGGTACCACTGCCAATTCATAACATAACCACCAGACTCTTTATTATCGGTTAAATAACCCGCTTTGTATCGGCGTTGGCCTGCGATGGGGGCCACAGGAGGACCAAAAAAATTGTCGTCGGCCAGAATCATGGCGTCGGTTCGAATCGCCTTCCAGTGCCAGATATCGGCAATCGATTGATCCGTGGTAAAATGATACCCCTTGCCATGCCAGTTTGCCGGTTTATTGGTTAAAGGTTTATGACCGAGGTGAGCCGTACCGGCGGCCGGTAATTCGCAGCGATCAGAAATCATAATAGCGAATTTATCTTCATAAAATTTGGTTTCGTTATCGAACGCAAAACCATTACTTTGAACCTGCCAGCCTTGTTGTGTTTTCTTCAGCGGCAAATGTTTTAATGATTGCGTATTGTCTTGCCATCGAATGAAGAAAAAAAGTTCTACTCCATTGTGTATCGCCTGCACCCGAATAGGCGTCATACCATGATCAAAATTGGCACCACCATAGGTCATAACAGTTACGGATTGCGCTGTTTGCCATTGCGGCTCATTGGCCAATCCGTCGATATCGATAAATTCATCCAGCGAAATTGAAGTGACAGGTAACGTTCGAGTTAATAGAGGACGACTGTAGATCGCAACCAAAACACAACTGATGATAAAGAAAGCGATTAAACTCAGGTTGCCACAAGATTGAGTCGAGACCGGAATAAAAATCACTTTGAAAACTTTTATCCCGTATTGGATAAAATAAATGGCGGCGTGCAAAATTAAGTAAACGATTAATAATAAAGCCGACATGTAGTGGCCGCTGTAATGCTCAAGCCAAGGAATAAAATGGAAATATCGATTCAAACCGGTGAAAGCCAGGGTAAGTAACACCCCATAACCCAGCCAGATAACCCACAAATGATATTTAGAATCAGTTTGAGTGCCTAGCGAGGCCAACTTGAGGCATCGCATTATCGTGTAGGTGATTATAATTAAGCAAAACACGGTGGCCGAAAGAATGTGCACCGACAATAACTCACCCTGTGGCAATAAAGATCCTAGCCACGCAAGCTCATCGCGAGACAACAACGCAATCCGCAAACCGGTCAGTAAACTTACCAGACAAACGGCTATTAAAAGCGTGTGTAAAAACACCCAGAAACTGTTTCGAATCACAATGCCAGTATTATTCTTAGAAATGCGAAAGAATGACGTTATATCATGACAGTGGTATGACAAGCAGGCGCGATCGTTCCTCTCATAATAAATTGAGATGATGCGTTCTGAGCATCTGTGTTATACTCGCGTCCAATTTCTATCGGTGTGCACGGCACTTAATAGGGAACGCGGTTTAAATCCGCGGCTGTACCCGCAACTGTAAGTAAAGCAAAAGATTTTCCACTGAAAGCCAGGCTTTTGGGAAGGGATCTGGAGGTTAACTTTACAAGCCAGGAGACCTGCCGAGTGGTTGTTTCAACCATAATAAGTATTACCCGAGCGGGTTACTCGGTGGTGCTGTGCGTGTTCTATCAATCTGATGTGCCCCACAAAACCTTCTGACTAACTCGCCGATGGATCATCGGAGTTTGAGTGTCGCAACAACGCCCCGTTTTCAAAGCCATTAATCTGAGCTGGCACGCTGCCAACAAACAGATACTGGATCATCTGAATTTTCAGGTGGCCGAGGGCGAGTTCGTCGGTTTGATTGGCCCTAACGGTGCCGGCAAATCGTCGTTGCTGCGCTGTCTGTATCAAAAAATTACCCGTTACGAGGGTGAGCTCGAATTCAAAGGTCGCAATATCGAAAGTTACTCGCGCAACGAACTGGCGCGACATATGGCCGTGGTGTTGCAAGAACCGCCGAGCCAATTCGAATTAAAAGTTTACGACGTAATTGCCATGGGGCTGACGCCGCACAAAAGTCTGTTGTCGTTCGATAGTCAACAGGACCGCAGTAAAATCGGAGCGGCCGCCGAGCAAGTTGATCTGAGCGATAAACTGGAACAGCATTTCAATTCTCTTTCGGGCGGAGAAAAACAGCGCGCCATGATCGCGCGAGCCATCGTGCAACAACCAGAAGTGTTGCTCATGGACGAACCCACCAATCACCTCGACATTCGTCATCAACTGGAAGTGCTGCAACTGGCAAAAAGTCTTGATATCACGGTTGTGGTTAGCATTCACGATTTGAATTTGGCCGCTGCATTTTGCGATCGCTTTATTTTGATGGATAACGGCAAAATTGTTGCCAATGGCACCTTCGACCAAGTGTTGCAAGAGTCGCATTTGAATCGAGTGTTCGGTATTAAAGCTCACGTTGATCAACACCCGTTTCATAACGGGCCAAGAATTACCTTTGATCTGGGTGAGCCTTCATGAAGCGCATGACCGTGAATCGACAGGACGGATTCAGTTTACAATACGCTTCTCTGATCACAGGTTGTGTGATTTTCTTAATCCTAACCTTTCTTTACGCCACCGCAAGTGGCAGTGTCGACATCAGTTTTGCTCAGGTTATCGACGCTATTTTCTGTAGCACTCAATGTTCGGTGAGCCCGATACAGCAACAGATCATCTGGGAAATTCGATTGCCACGAATTTTGATGGCGCTCGCCACGGGCGCTGGCCTGTCGATCACCGGAGCTGTCTTGCAAAGTGTCACACGCAACCCGCTGGCCGATCCTTATTTGTTCGGTATTTCCTCCGGTTCGGCTCTTGGCGCGGTTACCGTGATGGCGTTGATCCCCGCTGCCGTTATGTCGGTGACATTTGGCGCCCTGATTGGCGGCGCCTTATCGGTTGCTTTGATGTTGATACTGGCCGGACGATCTGCAACCCACGTCGAACGACTGTTGCTTGCCGGTGTTGCGGTTTCCTTTATGCTCAGTGCCTTTACCAGCTTGATTTTGTATTACTCCAAACCGGAAATTGCCGCAACCTTGCTGTTCTGGATGATGGGCAGTTTTTCCAGCAGTCAGTGGAACGAGTTGTGGATGCCGTATTTTGTAGTCGGCCTGGGCCTCATCAGTTTTATAATCTTTCGCCGTTGGCTCTCGGCCATTCAGGCTGGCGAAGAAAGTGCTCATACACTGGGCATTCCGGTCAATCGATTGCGATTGATGATGTTAATTATGTGTTCGGCAGTGACCGCCGTGCTGGTAGCGCACGTTGGCGGGATAGGTTTTGTCGGATTGATGATTCCTCACATTTGCCGCTTTATTATAGGTAATCAAATCCATCGCATGTTGGTGTTGTGCGTTCTGCTCGGTGGCGCCTTTATGATCTGGGTTGATGTGATTGCGCGCTCGCTACTGCCCAATCAGGTCTTGCCTGTGGGCGTTGTGACCTCTGCCGTAGGCAGTATCTTTTTCTTTGTTATTTTAAAGTCGCGCAGTCAAAGCGATTTCGATTAAGCGGTTGCAAATATATGATTACGCCCGAAACCTTTTCTGATTTTTTCGCCATTTCTTCGATCAATCGCGACTCACTGAAGTCCATTCATCAACGCATTGATCAGAAAACCAAGCCACCCGGTTCGCTGGGTCAACTGGAATCGCTGGCGGCTCGCTTAGCACTGATTCTTGATGCCGAGTCGATTCAAATAAAACACCCCACCTTACTGCTGTTCGCCGCAGATCATGGTATTGCCGATAACGGCATCAGTATTGCGCCGTCCGACGTCACGCGACAAATGGTGATGAATTTTCTCAATGGCGGTGCCGCCATCAATTGTTTCTGTGACACGCATGGCCTGGCGATCAAAATCATCGATGCCGGAATTAAAAACCCGCTCGACGACACACGACTCATCAACCAATCGCTGGGACGCGGTACTCACGACTTTTCAAAACAAGCTGCAATGACTAACGATCAAGCCGCAGAAGGTTTATTACTGGGTAAAAAAATTGCCGAGACAACACTGCAAACAGGCGTCAATGTACTGGGTTTTGGCGAAATGGGCATTGGCAACAGTTCGGCGGCGGCGGCAATCATGGCTGCCATTTTAAACATTCCGGCTGACGAATGCGTTGGTCGAGGAACCGGCATCGACGACAAAGTATTCCAGAAAAAATTGCAACTGATTGAACAAGCGTTGCGCCTGCACGCCGACCAACTGGACTGTCCTTTGGATATCCTGACCAACCTTGGCGGTTTCGAAATTGCACAAATGGCCGGCGCAATGTTGGCGACCGCCGCGTCGCACAAAGTTATTCTGGTCGATGGGTTTATTGCCACTGCGGCCGCACTGATCGCGCACCGACTTGCGCCGCAAATTGTTGACTATATGGTGTTCTGTCATCAGTCAAATGAACAAGGGCATCAGCGCATGCTAAACCATCTGGGTGGCAGAGCCTTGCTATCACTCGACATGCGACTCGGAGAAGGTACCGGTGCAGCCCTTGCCCTGCCACTACTGCAAGCGGCCGCCAGTTTCTACAACAATATGGCAAGCTTCGAGCAAGCTCAGGTTACTCCGGTATGAGCAATGCGTTAAAACAACAAGTCAATTTGATTGGGATCGCGGTCGCTTTTTTTACCCGCATCCCAATGCCTCGAACACTCGACTTTTCGCAACAACAACTAAACCGCGCCAGTCGATACTTTCCATTAGTCGGCTGGCTGGTTGGCCTGATCAGCGCCGGCATTTTCTTGGCCGTCAATCATCTTGTTTCGTCGAACATCGCCATTCTGATGGTCATGGGCGTCGGCTTTTTATTAACCGGTGGGTTTCATGAAGATGGATTAGCGGACACCGCCGACGGATTGGGTGGCGGCTGGAGTAAATCGCAAAAACTCTCGATTATGAAAGATTCGCGTCTTGGCAGCTACGGAGCACTGGCCATTTGGTTTGCGCTTACTTTGAAGTTTGTTTTACTCAGCGAACTGGGATCGGCGACCGCCATGGCATTGATTATCGCCCACCCGTTAAGTCGTTTTCTGTCGACCGCGTTAATTCGATTTTTGCCTTATGTGACCGACGATGCTTCGTCGAAAGTGAAACCGCTAGCAGAGAAGTTATCCGTCAGCGATTTGTTACTGGCTGGTATTTTTGGATTATCACCCCTGATTCTGGTGGTTGAACAGGCGCTGGTTTTGATCGTCATCCTGACGATGATCACGGCTGGATTCGCGATGTTTTTAAAACGGCAGATCGGTGGCTTTACCGGAGACGCGTTGGGGGCCACGCAACAAATAACCGAACTGAGTGTGTACTGTCTATTACTCGTTACGGGGGCACTGGCATGATCCATCTGGTTCTGGGTGGCGCCCGTTCCGGTAAAAGCCGGTACGCCGAAACGCTTGCCGAAAACAGTCGTTTGCCCGTGACTTACGTAGCTACCGCCACTGCCGGTGACGACGAAATGAAACAGCGCATTGCGCATCATCAGCAATCGCGACCTGCACATTGGCAATTGATTGAGGAGCCGTTTAATTTATCCGAACAACTAAACCGACTTTCAAAGCAACATGCTGCACAGAAAAATTACCTTCTGATTGACTGTTTAACCTTGTGGTTAAGCAACTGGCTGTGCACCAACGACAGCGAAGCTTACCAGCAAGAAAAAGAGGCGTTTATTAACGCCCTGCTCCGTTTGTCCTGTCCCATCACTCTGGTTAGTAATGAAGTAGGCAGCGGAATTGTGCCCCTTGGTGCACTGTCGCGCGATTTCGTCGATCAGGCTGGTTGGTTAAATCAGGCACTGGCAAGTATCGCCAACGAAGTAACTCTGGTGGTCGCCGGATGCCCCTTGAGCATTAAACAATCACCGCCGATACAACCATGACGAAACAATCATGACAACCAAGCTACTCCTGGTTCGCCACGGTGAGCCCGAATTAAAACAGGCCTTATTGGGAAAAACCGATTCGCCCTTGAGTGCATTGGGTTTTCAGCAACTTACCGCGTTCTTTAAAAAGCTGGGCGCTTTCGATCGCCTGATCAGCAGTCCGCTTTTACGATGCAAGATGTTTTCAACCGACTATTGTGAAAAACACGACACCGCACTGCACATCGAGCCGCAATTGCGGGAATTTGATTTTGGCGATTGGGATGGCATGACCTACCAGGATTTACACCAGACACATCCGGAAGCGATTGCCCGCTTTTTTTCTGATCCGGCCAACAACAGTCCGCCCAATGGTGAATCGCTTTGTTCATTCAGTCAGCGTGTCGAATCGACCGCACTGAGACTCATCGACAAATACCAGAATGAACGTCTGGTTGTCTTGTGTCACGCCGGCGTCATTCGCACTTTGGTGGCCTGGTGCCTTGCCATTGATTACCAGTCAGGCGTGCAGTTTCAACGATTTAACGTCGATTACGGAAGCGTTACCGAACTGCAAATATTTCACCACGATTCAGACCAACCGCTACCACAACTGGTTCGGCTCAACCACCGGGAGCTAGTCGATCATGTTAGCTAACGGTCTGATGATTCAGGGCACCACGTCCGATGCCGGAAAAAGCATAGCCGTTGCCGGGTTGTGCCGGGTGCTGAAACGCCGTGGCATTTCAGTCGCACCTTTCAAACCGCAGAACATGGCACTGAACAGTGCGGTAACCGTGAGCGGCGGAGAAATCGGTCGAGCTCAGGCATTGCAGGCGGCTGCCTGTGGTTTAGAGCCGCACATCGATTTTAACCCACTGTTGCTAAAACCCAGCAGCGATCAAAAGTCGCAGGTCATTTTGCACGGTAAAGCAGTCAGTGAATTGGAGGCTGAAAAATTTGGCAGTATCAAGGAGCTTGCCTTTGATCGCGTACTGGAGTCTTACCATCGTTTGCAAAAACAATACGATCGGGTTTTGATCGAAGGTGCCGGCAGTCCCGCCGAAATCAACTTACGCAGCCGCGACATCGCCAACATGGGGTTTGCCGAAGCGGTAAATTGTGCGGTGGTATTGATCAGCGACATTGATCGTGGGGGGGTGTTTGCCCATTTGGTCGGCACACTACAGTTACTCTCGGCGTCGGAACGAGCGCGCACTCACGGCTTCATCATCAATAAATTTCGCGGCTCGATAGATCTGCTGCAGTCCGGACTCGACTGGCTAGAGGCGCACACAGAAAAATCGGTGTTTGGTGTATTGCCTTATCTTTCCGCGTTAAAACTCGATGCTGAAGACGCCATCAATACCGAGACCCACAATCAACAGACCGAAATATGCATTAAAGTACCTGTACTCACCCGTATCAGTAACCACACCGATTTCGATCCGCTGCGTTGGCATCCAAAGGTGAATTTACAGTTTGTCGGCCCCGGCGAGACTTTATCAGGTGCCGATCTCATCATTCTTCCTGGCAGTAAAAGCGTGCGCAATGACATTGAGCATTTGCGAACTCAGGGATGGGATCGGGACATTCAACGACACCTGCGTTACGGCGGAAAATTACTGGGTATTTGTGGGGGATTCCAAATGTTGGGCAATGTGGTGCGTGATCCGTCGGGTATCGAAAGCGCCGCAGGCACAACGCAAGGACTGTCACTTTTAGATTTTGACACCACATTAGCCTGTGAAAAAAAACTTACCCAGGTCGAAGGAACGATTCGAATTAGCAACGACACAGCCAGCATAAAAGGTTACGAAATTCATTGTGGCGTAACGGAAGGGTCGGCTTTAACAAGGTCGTTCGCTCAAGTAAGCGATCACCAAGGCAATCACTATACCGATGGCGTCATTTCGGACGATGGGCAAATTATCGGAACCTACTTGCATGGTCTATTCGAGCACGCCGATTCGTTGGCTGCGATTTTAAGTTGGGTGTCCGGGAAACCACAATCGGGCGTTGATTGGGACGAGGTAAGAAACAAAGAATTGGATCGATTGGCCGACTGCTTTGAACAACATCTCGATATTAATGCGCTGTTAAGATTATAGCGATCCATCAGATTAAACTGATAAAGGTATGACATGGACAAAAACGAGAAACACAAATTGAAGGCACAAAAGCAAAAGGCGAAAGTCGATGCGAGTGTCGCCAAAGCGCAAATTGAGCGTGGCATAATGATCGTTATCACCGGAAACGGAAAAGGCAAATCCACCTCCGGTTTTGGTACGGTCGCTCGGTGTGTCGGCCACGGTTACAAAGCAGCAGTGGTACAATTTATCAAAGGTAAGTGGGATTGCGGCGAGCGAGATTTGTTAGAAGCGCAAGGCGTACCCTTTGCGGTGATGGGCACCGGGTTCACCTGGAATACGCAAGACAGAGAAAGCGACATTGCTGCCGCAGTTAAGGTTTGGCAACAAGCCAAAGCCTACCTTAGCGATCCACAATACCATCTGGTATTACTCGACGAATTGACTTACATGCTGGGGTACGATTATTTACCCAAAGATGAGGTTCTTAACGCCATCAAAAATCGGCCCGAGAATCAGTCGGTCGTCGTTACCGGACGAGGGGCGATCTCGGAATTGCGCGATATCGCCGACACGGTCAGTGAAATTAAAGACGTTAAACACGCTTTTAAAGCCGGAATTAAAGCACGAAAAGGAGTCGACTGGTGAAATATTTCTTCGCTACCTTCTTACTGTTAACTGCAGGTTACAGTTACTGCGAGCCTGCGAAACGAATCATTACTTTATCGCCCCACGCGGTCGAAATGATTTATGCGTTGGGTATAGGCGATCGCATCGTTGGCACGGTAGAGCATTCTGACTATCCGCAACAAGCGATGGAGATCGAGCGCATTGGTAATTACACAGGTGTGCAGATCGAGCGCATTTTAGAACTCGAACCCGACTTGGTCGTCACCTGGAAAAGCGGCAATCAGTCTAACGACTTAAAAAAACTGGAATCATTAAATCTACCGCTGTATCACAGCCACCCAAAGAACATTGCCGACATCGGTAACGAATTGTTGGATCTGGGAAAGCTGACTGGCACTGAGCAACGAGCAACGCAATTGGTCGAACAACTGAATCAACGATATAACAACCTTAAGCAAAGCTATCAGAACAAGGCCCAGGTCGATGTGTTTTATCAACTTTGGCACGATCCATTTCGCACGCTTGGACCAGAGAGCTGGATATCGAAAATGATCGACGATTGCAATGGTCGTAATGTTTTTAGCGATGCACAAAGTGATTATCCGGTGGTTTCGATGGAATCGATACTTGTAAAAAATCCTCAAGTGATTATTATTCCGACCCATTCGAAAGATGCCAAAAGCCATCACGGCATTTGGCAAGACTGGCAACAGATTCATGCCGTGAAAAATAAACACGTGTATTCGCTGGACGGTAATTTTCTGCATCGTTTTTCACCTCGGGCGCTTGATGGTCTGGAACAATTGTGTCAAGCCATTGATAAAGCACGATAAGAAACCGTTTTTAAAACCACTCAGCTGTGGTGTGTTGATTGAATCAACCAAAGAAGCTGAAGCACAGGAATGTGATGAGAAAACTGAGTGATTCGACAAAATGTCTGACGACTTTGGAATCGAATAGCAACGGGAAGTTGGTGAAATTCCAACACTGCCCCCGCAACGGTAATGAGTGTGATCAATCGCACGCTAAGTCCGGAGACCGGCTCAGTATTTTATTAACAAGAGAAGCAAACTTCTCACACGCGCGGCGGGCGCATTCATTTTAGGGGAAATCATGAAACACCATTCAATTGCCATTTCAGTGGCAGTCGCTCTTTCTTTATCAATACAAAACGTTGCTTCAAGTGACAACGATCAACGTCTGGTCGTCACGGCTAACAAAATTCAGCAAGATGTGAACGACACTCTGGCCGTGATCGAAATTATTTCTCGGGAAGACATTGAGCAACTTAGACCACAATCGGTGACCGAACTGTTTGAAACCATCGCCGGACTCGATGTTACCAACAATGGTGGACACGGTCAGTCCAGCTCATTTTTCAGTCGCGGTACCAACTCCAGCCACACCTTGATTTTAATCGACGGGGTTCGTGTTGGTTCTGCCACATTGGGAAATAAAGAGCTCAACAGTTTACCCGTGGCACAAATCGAACGTATTGAAATTGTTAAAGGCCCAAGAGCTGCTTTATGGGGCTCCGACGCCATTGGCGGTGTGGTACAAATTTTTACCCGACGTATGCAACAAGGTCAATATCAGGCGTCTGCAACATTGGGGTCGAATCAGGCACAACACGGTAACCTTATTGTTGGGCTGGGCGGCGAGTCTGTTTCCAATACCATCAGTATCGCCAGCGAGAAAAGCGATGGTTACGACGTACTGGACAGTGAAACCGACAATGATCGAGACGGCTACAGAAAAATATCACTCGCCCTTCGTGGCGATTTCAATATCGATCACAATCATCTATTGGACTGGATCGCATCAGCCGACGAAGGCAACAACGAATTCGACACCCTATGGAGTGGTGGCACGGTTGAGTCTGACTACAAAAATCAGTTGTGGAATCTTCGTTACAGCTATTCCAACGAGAATTGGCTATCGCAGATTGCCGCAAAAGGCAGTCGCGACTATTTAACTCAATACGGTAACGGCACACTCAAAGGACATGGTGGCATTTTCGAAACTCGTCGTCAGCAAATTAATGCCTTGCTTCAACACCAGACTACGGATCATCTAAGCCTCACCGGTGGTGTTGAGTGGTACGAAGACGATGTCAGTTATTCCAGTAGCGAATACGCTCAAGAACAACGTGCAACCGAAAGCGTTTATCTAAACAGTGTTTATAACACAGGAAAATTGTTATCGGAGTTGGCTCTACGACACGATAAAATTGAAGCCATCGATAACGTGAATACGTTTAATGCCAGCCTGGGTTATCGGTTTGACAATAAAATCACGATATCGGCGAATCGCTCAAAAGGTTTTAAAGCACCAACCTTTAACGATTTGTATTATCCCTGGGGAGGCAACCCTGATCTACAGGCCGAGTATTCATACAATAACGAATTCAACCTGAAGATGATTCGCAAAGATTACCGGTTAGCAGTAAGCTTTTACGAAATGGATATTACCAACCTGATTCAATGGACGCCGGACAATACGGGTGCCTGGTCGCCACAAAACGTTAATGAAGCGTCTATTTCGGGCAGGGAAGTCAGTTTAGATGTTACCCACGCAGATCTAAAACACACAGTAACAGCGACTTATATCGAAGCCGAAAATAGTGCGACCGGTATGCAATTGGATCGTCGTGCCAGGCACCAGGGCAGTTACGAAGTATCAACCCAATACGATGTGGTTAACGGTTTTGTCAGAGCCAAATACAACGGCAGTCGCACCGATGGGGGAACCAAACTCCCAAGTTTCGTAAAAGTTGATATGGGCCTTTCGTACAGCTTCAACACACAACTCGACTTTCAGCTCACGGTGAAGGATGCGTTTGACGAAGCAGGCGTCACCGTAAATAATTACTTTGCACCGGGTCGCGAAGTCTATTTTACCGCGACCTACCGAAACTAAAACATTCACTCCCCGGTAAAGCCGGGGAGACATCTTATATGGTTACTCATTTATATATAGCACGACACGGGGAAACCGAATGGAATCGAATCAAACGCCTGCAGGGAAGACTCAATAGCCCGCTCACCGACACAGGGGTCGAACAGGCGCGAGAACTCGCCGATCAAGTCTCTAAGCTAAAAATTAATCGCATTATCCATTCACCATTAGGCAGAGCCAGAGACACAGCGATCCTATGTGCCGAAAGCATCAATGTAGACTGCTCATCAGAGGAAAGTTTGGTCGAACGCGATTTTGGTGATTGGCAAGGTCAATTGTTTGACGAGTTTCGATCGTTATCCGAATTCTCGGATGTATTCCTGCATTGCACTCAAACGGCACCGCCCAATGGGGAATCGGGTATTGACTGCGGTAATCGACTCCGCACTGCGTTAGAAAACATTGCACAAACTCATCGTGGCGAATCGATTTTAATCATTACTCACGGCGATATGATAAGGTGTTTTATGAATATGATGGGCCAAACCGCTCAAGTTGATGCCTACAGTCAATTCGGCAATGGGCAATTGTTTCCGTTGGTTTATGACCATCAGCAACAACAGTTACGTTTAACCTAGAATCATAGAAGGTTTGAAACAAATGCCCAGCGCTGAAAACGAAGACTCATTTCAACACCAAAGCACATTATTCGAACATCTAAGTCGAGCTGGACTTAATATGCATCATGTCTTCGACTTACGCGCGCTTCCAGAATTTTTACTGCAGCCTTTGGCCGAACTCAATATAGACACTGGGCGTTTTCGTCAATTGATTATTATTGGTCATGGCGGAAAGACTTTATGGCAATCAATGCCTAAAGCTTATTTCAAAAGAGCGCATCCTATCGATGCGTTTTGCTGCGACACTTGGCAACGGATCATGACGACGGAACATCCGAACGTGGATTACCAGATACTTTATCCTCGACATCAAAAACCGCTGCTGCATTTTGATTTACAAGCTCTGGGAAAGCTCGCGGGTTGGCATCACGAGACGCCCTTTAAAGTCGGAATTAACCCAACTTATGGCAGCTGGTTTGCCTATCGGCTACTGATCATCGCTGACAGCAACTTTACATTGTCACCCAAAGTATCGACCGACCATCCCTGCGATTCCTGTGTTGATAAACCCTGTGTTTCAGCTTGTCCGGTGAATGCCCTGACCGACACCGGAAATTACGATTGGAAAAAATGTTTTAGCTATCGTGAACAACCAGAATCGGTTTGTAGCGATCGTTGTTTAGCCCGCATGGCCTGCCCGGTTGCACCCGAACATCAATACGATGTTAAACAGATCCAATACCATTACAACTTATCCCGTAAACATTTGTCGTAAGCTTCATTAGCAATAAAGATATGTAGGATGGGTGAAGCATGTGCGAAACACATCCCAGTTTATAAAGATGGGTTATCACCCATCCTACTAACTATTGAGTGTTTTGATTTGAAGTTTTGAGTTTCAGGTAGTAGAAGTCACTTTCGTTGGAAAATACTTCGAACCCATAAGATGTATAAAAGCTAAGCGCTTTCGAATTGGTTCTAAACACTCTTAGGCCAATAAAGGCGTGTTTTGTACTTGCCTCTAGTCTCGTTAGAAGTTCATGGCCGATCCCTTTTGAACGGTATTCGGGAAAAATTATGAACATCATTATGTAATATTCATCGGCTAAAATCTTGGTTTGAATATAGCCAACGGGGTTCGTGGCTTCGAAGACCAAGATATTCTCACAATCTTTCCATCGACTTTCAAAATCGGATTTTTGCCACGCTTCGTCCCAGCCCCATATTGCCTCGATATGCGAACGCATTGCCTGACAATAGCTCTCCCAAAACAAACTTTTATCATTTTCTGTTGCTTTAATCAGCTTTAAATCCATGCTCGGGCCCGACTCATTCTTTTTGCTTCGATCGATTGAAGATACTACTGGCTACTTTCTTAGGAAAACTTAATTGCTCAGCTTAGAAAAACGACTTATAGACACATTGCACTCAACCTTCGTTGATATTATCCGCTCGGAGAATATCAACAATACGGTTGTAAACGACTTTTGATACCATTACTTTGGTGCCACCGCCTGTATCGAATAGCGGGGCTATTGGCGTGCCACCGGCTGTATTCACAAATTGAACCACAACCGTGTCAATATCACGGTGGTAACGCGCGATACTGTAATATCCCGGAATCAGTCCGGTATGTCCATACTCGTAAATAGAAGAGTAAATAGTCTGTTCATTTTTATTTAACAATGAACCATCATTTAAAGCCCTTAAGAAGATGCCAACGTCCTCGGCCGTCGCTACCCTTGAGCCATGAACATGCTTCAGGTCCGGTTCATAGCCAACCCAGTAGCCACTCATTACATCATCAGCATCCACTTCATCTAAAGAAGCGTAGGTATTGTTTAACTCGAGCGGAGTCAAAATTTCTTCTTCGATATATTGCCAACGACTGTAGCCGACCACTTTTTCTATCAGCGCGGCGAGTAAAAAATAATTCGTATTGGAATAACCATACTCTTTGTCCGGAGCAAAGTTTGCGGGCAAATCAAGCGCTAATTCAAGACCTGCTTCAGCACTTTTTGGTGGGTTCTCCCAATAACCTGGGTAGTCGGTGTAATTGGGAATACCACTGCGATGCTGAACCATCATCCTCAAAGTGATCTGATCGGCATATTCAATCCGCTCCGATAGTTCTGGAAAGCGATCTGCGAGCGTATCGTCAAGCGATAAACGTTGATCATCAACCAATTTAGTGATCGCAACAGCGACATATAATTTATCAATACTGGCAATTTTGAAGAGCGAGTTGGAATCCGCTGGTATTTTATTCTCTCTGTTTTTCCAACCAGCGGTATAAGATACAGGAGGTTTACCGGCTTGATCGACATATACAATAATTCCATCTAAGCCATGATCAATGGCTTCATCGACTTGTTCTTGTACGGTATCAGGTAATGGTTTTATCCAAGCCCATATTCCATCCCAAGGCGAGAACAGCACCATACAGGTGAGCCCAACAATGGGCATGATTATTCTGAGTGTTTGAACTATCGGTTTCTT
>JBPEWV010000030.1:0-11533 GCA_052032335.1 Pleionea sp.
TTTATTGGATCGTGTAATCTCCGCACTTGCCCTTATTCTCAGCATTCTCTGACAAGGTTTAAAATCATTAAACTGCGGCAAAAAAATCCTTCACAATGGTCAATATCTCACAAACGGTTTGCGATTCAGATTACAGAATTGGCAAGGTTAGAAGGTTATACTGCTTAGGATTACTGATTCAGACTTTAAAAGCAAAAGGGATTTTCGCCATGCAAACGGCTAAAACGATTAAACGCGATCGAATATTCAAGCAACCCAAAGGCTGGTTTTTCTCAACCCGGGAAGGCATCGATATGGGTCCGTTTCCGGATCAATCGAGCGCCGAACTGGAAATGGTTAATTACGTCCGTTGTATGAAGACATCGTTCAAACATTCGGAGATGAGATAAAGTTTTTTAGAAAAACTTTGAACTTAATTGAAACAAGCGCTGTCAGAGTTGATAAGTTTGATGATTTCCCCGGTCGTTGAACAGAAAAAGGGGCTGGTTACCCCGATGCAAGACAGGTTGTTAAAGCGAAAATCGCTAGTGTGAATGAGTTATTTAGTTGAAAAGGTAATTCTTGGTTGTTACTAATTAGTTTTTGTTATAGACGTACTCTTTGGTTATTTAACTGAATTATTGCCCCGCTAGTCGGGGCTTTTTTTTGCCCATCGAATCAGCTTGCTTGTTGCAATGCCTTCTCGGTCAACAGACCAAACAGATATCCCTGCATGATTTCGGCCATGTCGTCCAGCATGTCGTGTTTTTTACAGCACTTGGACACTCCGATAATGCCTTGCAAAGACGCCAGTAAAAACTTGGCAACTTTTTCCGATTGCACGTCTTCTCGAATCACCCCCGTCGACTTGCCACGCTCCAGCGCCTCCGCAATCGCCCCGGTCCATTGCTCATAGACCCGTTCCAGACGTTCGCGAAATCCTTCATCAATGGGCGACATTTCCTGAGACAAATTGTTGATGGGGCATCCTTTTTCAATCTCACTGGCATTTTTGCCAGCACGCTCCTGTTCGCAGATTTCAATGAAGGTGAGCACCGGATTGGTTGAATGTTTCAACGGCCCAACCCAGCGCTCCATAATATCCTGGCCCAGTATTTCATCAACAATGGCGTAACCGATAGCCTGTTTGTTGGTAAAGTGATGGTATAAGGCTCCTTTAGTCAATCCGGTGCGCTTTAAAATATGATCAACACGCATCCCCTGAAAGCCACGGAGATGAATTTCTTCCAGTGCCGCATCAAGAATCTTACGGCGTGTTTGATCAGGATTTCGATTTACCACCAAGTTACTCCTGTTAATACTCTTCTAAATCTAGCGAACGCGTTTTAACGCGTTGCGACTAAAGTCACTTTCATCGACACCGGTTTTGAATTCATAATCGCTCCACTCCAGCACAGTTGACTTGCCTTTTTGTTTGTTTTCCATGGTCATGGTGTGGGCACGCCAATATTGATCCAGATACTGCTTAAAATCGGTGTTGGTCAGAACCTTCAATAAAGCGTCTTTGCGATCATAGTACTCTGTTTTTAAAATGCGATATTCTGCTTTATCAATGTAGTTTACCAAACGCGTGTAACCGGAGTGCTCGTAGGTCGGATAACTCTCGACCACAAACACGGCTTGTCCATCGACCGTGTCATCGCGCAAATACTTGTAGTTGTACTTTTCAATTTCAAAGGACGACAAATCTTCAAAGGCAAACTCACTGCCCATGAAAGGACCCGACTTATTACTGGAAGAAATGCGTTTGACGCGTTTTAGCGCTGGCAAATACAACCATTGCTCGTCCGGGCTTTGCGGATGAGAAAACGATAGAAAAGCGGTACCTTCGACGTCTTTCGGCTCATCAAAAATGGTCAAGCTTTTATCGCCATCGTTTTCAACTTCCAGCGACCGCACTCGAATCTGACGCACACTGGTGTCACCCGATTTACTGATCAAAGTCATCACCATTTTGGCTTTCGAATTTTCCCAGCCCGTGTTTCGCTGCTCTGCTTCTTTGGCAATGGCCAACCCTTTTTCTTCGGCTGTTTCTGCAAAGGTGCTAACCGGCAGTAGACTCAGCAAGCTTAGAATCAGAAGTGCTTTCTGCATGTTGTTTTTCCTCTAGTTTAATCAGTAAAGGTGGAAGTAATAAAAAGTCGACAATCAGGGCGATGGCAATGGTCATCGCAGTCATCATGCCCATCTCACTGTTCATGGTAAAGGTGGACAATGTCATAATGTAAAATCCGGCCACCAGAACAATGGTGGTTACGGTTAACGCCATGCCAACGGTCTGAAAGGCATAGCGCACTGCGTCTTGAGGCCCCAGTCCTTTTTCTCGCCGGGCGCGTAAATACTTACTCAAAAAATGCACCGTGTCGTCGACCACAATACCCAGTGTCATACCAACAACCACCGACAGCCCCATACCCACATTTGCGACGAACATGCCCCAAATACCAAACGCCAAGGCGGCCGGTAACATGTTGGGGATCAAACTCAGCATGCCAAGTTTAAACGAGCGCAAGGCAAACATAAGAATCACCGAAATCAGTACCAAGGCAATCGCCGTTCCGGTCAACGAACTTTTTATGTTCCGCTCGCCTATGTGAGCAAACATCATGTTGGAACTGGCAGCATCAATTTCGTATTGCGGTGCGTTGGTTTTAAACCAGTCATAGACTTTATCTTCGAGCGCTAATAATTCGTTGGACGACAAGTTGTAAAGCGTCAATCCGACCCGTGCGGCAGATTTATCGAGGTTGATTTGATTGGTCAGATCGAGTCCTTGCGGCAAAGACATTTCATACAACAAGAGATACTGTGCCGCCAAATCTTTTTGCTCGGGCAAACGATACCACTCGGGATCGTCGGCGTGCATATTCTTGTTCAATCGTTTCATTATGTCGGTGATCGATTCGACGTGACGAACTTCAGACCAGGTGATGGCTTCGTTTCCAAAGTCTTCCAAGACCTGTAAATAGGCTGGGTCACTGATGCCATTGCTTTCGCCGGTTTTTACCGCCACGAACAAATTGTAAATCCCGGTCAAATGCTCACTGGTGTAATCGGTGTCTGCCCGAAACGCCACTTCTTTGCTGAAGTATTTAACAAATTCATCGTTCAATTCGTTCTTCGGAATAAAAGCCACAATGATTACGCTCAACAGCGCAACCCCTGGCAAGAGTAACTTACGTTTCGCAATTACCCAGTCACCGAAATTGTCCATCCAGTGATAGGCTTTGGGTTCTTTTGCGCTCACCTTAACCGGTAAAATCATGACCAGCGCCGGCAAGAATGTCACCGAGTACACAAACGCCAGCGCCACACCCATCGCCACAATATTGCCAAAATCATGCAACGGCGGAACATCAGACGCATTCATACTTAAAAACCCGATCACGGTGGTTAAGCTGGTTAAGAACACCGGCGCCATATTGATACGCAGCGACTCAATCATGGCGTCGGCTTTCGAATCGCCCTCGCGCATACGTTGCGAAAAGGTCACCAGAACATGCACCGCATCGGCAACCCCCATGGTCAATATAACAATCGGCGTACTCATCGCCGGCCCCGACATGTAACCACCAAACAGGAAGAACAGACCCCAGGCACCAACGATGGAAAATAGATTGAGTAAAATGGATGTGACGACGCCACTAATGCTACGCACCATAAACCACATAAACACCGGAATAACTAACAGCGCCATAATTGGAATTAAAGTAAACAGATCTTTCATGGTGGCTTCGGGGAAAGACACGTTCATCATGATCATGCCGGTCAAACGCACCTCAAGATTGGGGTTACGTTGTTCCAGTTCGGCGGCCAGATCGCGGGCAAACTTGGCGATGATCATTACCGCTTCTTTTTCGTCTTTGGTCTGAGGGTCATCCGGCATTTCGATGGTGACATTGACGGCCGTCGTTTGCTTGTCTTTCGAAATCAAACGATTGATCAGTACCGGTTCGTTAACGGCTATGTCGCCTATACGCTGCAGATCTTGCGCCGACAACTGCTGAGGGCTCGGCACCAGATCTTCAACGATCAATTCGTCGCCATCGGCGTAGGTGTATTGAAAATTGGTGATGGAATCGACGCGGGTCGAACGCGGAGTTTGCCAGGCTTCTTCGGTGAGCCATTTGATCGATGCCAGCGTCTCCTGAGTAAATACCGATCCCTGCTTTGGGGTGATCACGAACATCACGTTATCGGATTTCGAGTAAGTGTCCTGCATTTCTTCAAAGGCAATCAGCTCGGGATTTTCTTCGGAGAAGAAAATGCGGTAATCACTCTTAAAGTCGAACTTGCTGAATCCAGCCATCATGCCGACCACCGACAAAACGGACAACAACAAAACCAACCACCGCCAGCGGATCACCCATTCGGCGTATCGAACGACGCTGTTTTTAGCCATGCCAAGAAACTCCCCGGTCTCTACTCGACGAGTTGCCAGCGCTATCTGACACCCCGTTGATAAAATAAGATTAGAATTCGATTGAAGATAAAACGCCGAAAATTATATATACAGACCAGTTGGTCTGTCAATAAAACATCCATCTCTGTTCGATATATAGCCACTATTTCTCAAAGGCCACCGAATGGACAAATTGATTCTCTCACTTTATTGATATCTCATTTAAATAGGCTTTAATTAAGAGAAGCTGATTACGAAATTGAGAAATTCATTATGAAAACCTGTGTTTTGACCTTAATGGCCATGCTACTGACCGGTTGTGGCACCTGGAATGCTGGGCAACCTGTGGCGGTGAACTGGTACAAAGTCGGATATTCTGAAGCGAAAGCTGGGTATACTGCGAATTGGCGCAACAATTACCACACCATTCGAGGCGGAGCGCCGGAGCACTTCAACGCCGACGACTACCGATCAGGCTTTCATGCCGCGCTTGGCAGCTGCGAATCGGAGGTGTGTCATCCGGCGCCCTTGTTAGCGGATATCGTCGACTGATCGACTCAGGTGCGCATTAATACTTAATAGTGCCTGCTGTTTAACGGTACAATAACGGCCAGTTTAACAATCCAACGATTGTCATGGCCGTTAGTTTTTTCACCACCGAAAAGTCACTTCAGCAACAGCTTCCCAGCGAATGCAACCTTGAATTGCAAGATTCAGTGGTCGTGACGGACGATTGCTGGTATCTGGAAAATCTCAGCGATCATCTAACCTTACTCGGCCAACTCGAGGGCCAGACGTTTCAATTGAGTTTCGACTTTCTAGCAGGTGCCATGAGTTATCGCCGCCAACACGGTGGCGGACGCAAAGAACCTCTGGCCAAAGCGATTGGCCTGAAACAAAACGCAACCCCAAGGGTTATTGATGCTACTGCCGGGATGGGTCGTGAGGCTTTTCTATTAGCGTCAATGGGCTGTCAGGTCACCGCTTACGAACGCAACCCCATCATTTATTCATTACTCCAAGATGCTCGTCGGCGACTGTCGAATGACGATAACTCTAATCAGTTATCGTCAAGGCTAACTGTAAGATACGGCAATAGCATCCAGTTATTGAATAAGCTTAATGCGTCCAATTACCCGGAAGTGATTTACATGGATCCGATGTTTCCCGAACGGACCAAGTCGGCAGCCGTAAAAAAAGAAATGCGAATTTTCAAACAACTTGCTGGCGCAGACAGTGATGACGCAGAATTACTGCAAGCAGCTTTAGTTTCAGCCACAGGGCGCGTTGTCGTTAAACGTCCCATCAAAGCACCTTTTGTCGGCAACTTGAAACCTTCATTTCAGATCACTTCGAAAAAGCATCGATTCGACGTTTACCTGATTCAAAAAGACAATGTGGGTTGCTAAGCAACCCACAAATACTGCAATAAAAATCGATTAATAATAGCCGGCGATGTCATCAATGATGGGACCGAGCGCACGATAAGCGTCCGAAACCCCGGATACACCACAAGGTTGCGAGTTACACGCATTCCAGTTGGGATCGGAGAAAATATCCAAGTGTGACACGTTGCCGTTGTAGGCTTGTGGATACGCCATGATAGTCGAGAAACTGTAATCGACACCATGCCCCATGCCGTACCGGTAAACACCACCAGAAGTATCGCCTTGACGACGCGAATGCGCTAATCCCATATTATGGCCCAGCTCGTGTACGAAAGTGTTGTTTCCACAATCGACAGCACTAATGCTGTAAGCGCGCGCTTTGGACGACGAATACATGCGACCGTTACTGCCTTGACCAACCCAGGCAATACCACATACGTAACCACCGGAGACGTTTTGACGCTTACCCAACAGCGCAACCATATCGGCCCGGTACTGACTGCGATAACCTTTAATCGACGAGTTGTTGGTTAACCAGTCCAAATCGCTGCCACTTGGAACGCGATTGGTATTGGTGATTTTGCCCTGCGCAACGACTCGCAAGTTAATATCGACGGCGTTGTTACGAAATGTCCGGTTCGCGTACGAGATCAGATTGTTAATCTTGGTTCCCATATTGCCCGAATAGTCTTGAGCGGGTTTGGTGTACAACATCATTATGTCGATTCTATCCGCCTTCGCCGTTGTCATCAGTCCTATCAAGCATAAAGCTCCTATTATCATTTTTTTCATTTTGAGTTTTCTCCTCAATTGTTTTTATTTATGGTTTATCGTCGGGTGACGATGCTTGAATGACGTAATCAAACTCGACGTCTATGTCGTCGTTGTTTTCAGCAGCGGTCTCGCCTAAGTCGGCTTGTTCGGGTATTACACCATCTTGATGTTCCGACCAATGACTGGCGACCAGCGCTTCGCGTGACGTAATCCATGCGTAATTACCTTGTCCTTCCAAAATAAAAACGCCATCTGGGGTGCTGATTTGCGCGTAAGTTTGTTCGGCACCAATAGTGAACACCGCACTAAAATATTTATCCATGCCTGGAAATTTCGCTTCGACGGTTTTGTCACCGTTCGGGTGCTCAGTTATGTAGTCGACTTCGGCAGCAAGGCTGCCAGCCAGCTGTGGGATCTCGACATCAAATTGATCGCCTAAGGTCATAGCTTTCAATTTTCCGGTATCGATTTCAATGTAAGCTTCTTTTGCCAAATCTCCCGGTAACTTTTCAGGTTGCGACTGCAAAACATCTTTGGCTTCCTGAGATTCTTGCCAAATGGTGAACTCACCAGAAAATTGACTATTCGCGGCGTATTGCTGTTGAATAATTTCTTGCCTTGTATAATTATTTTGCGGCTCGGGCACTTCCGTGCTGGGTGAAGGACTCACAGACTGAGCCATTTTTTTCTGCGGAACTTCGTTAGTACTGCTAACTAAAAAAACCACGCCTACGATGAGCAGTGCGAGTAATATAATGGCTGAAATCAATATCTTATTATTCATTTTTTTACCTCGACAACGATTATGTTTTTATTGCTTTTTAAGCTTTGTTTATCGGTGTGACAGAGCCAATTAAAACAAGTTGAGATAACACTGTTTGTTTTTTGATCAACTTGTATGGTGATTCACTATGGAGAGGTATTGAACAATGATCGAGGTAATATTACACATTCACATTGTGTCATATTGCATTGCTATCCAAATGGGAGATATTTGAGGTCGGCAGTAAAAACATACATAACTCGTAATTTTGAGTCGTCGAGATAGGCCAAAAGCAGTATCGAAAATCGAAACGATTTACGGAGTCTCCCAATCAATGCCATGCAAATAAATCAGTTTCTAACGATCTTTCTTATAGATTTAAAAATTAAACTGAACAGACTTCGGCGCTCGCAAAGCAGCATAAATATAAAATTTTTATTTAAAATATTTACTGCTTTTTAGTGCAAAATATGGAGAGCAAATAATCAATTATGCTTTCTTATAACTCGATCGCTAATTGGAATTGAATTAACGTTCAAAATGAATCTCAGGTAGAAACCCACACTAAACTAGCTACTCCTCAACTATTTTTTAATGCACATAATGCTTGAATCAAATTTACTTTTTCTACTTCTAGCAAATTCAACCAATGATCAACCAAGGTTAATTTAAAATGACATTAAAAAGTAACAACAATCTATCGCTCAATAATCTGAGCTCGCATGGGCGCCAATCGGGCCAGCAGTTTATTTTGTGTGCGATGCGGAACCTTGCTTTGTGTCATTGCATCAATCAGTAGCTCTACTAAATGATTAAAGTCGGATTCGTTTATATTCATTCCGGTGTGTATGGCTTGCATGGTATCGCCGGAGTAGTTGCATGGTCCGTTGGTGACATCGCACAGGTGTTGAATGAAGCCATTGCGAAAATGCGTTACATTGGCTTTCGCGAAGTAGGGAAAAATCGTTTTATCGTGTCCGATATTTTGGATCAGCTGATCGGCAATCGCCTCGATTGCGGGCATTCCGCCCATTTCCTGATAAAGTGTTTGCTTTGGCTTCGAGGCGCAAGCGGATAACAAAAAACAAAAAATTAAAATGATTGTGCGCATTACCAATACCCGGTTGCTGACAGATACCAACCCGTCTGGTTATCGATACCAGCGATTTTTCCGAGGTCGACTCTTGCCAGAGTTAAACTGACCGACTTGGTTGGTACCCAGGCAATAAAAATATCTTGCCAATCGTCTTCGCCCAAATTTAAATTATCCGGTTTTTGACGATATTCGTAACCAACCGCCCAATGACGATTGAGCAATACCGCGGTCGACCCTTCGAACAACCATTGACGTCCGTTTCCAGCAAAACCGAGTAATCCCATTTCGTTGGCTTCCGAATTACGGGCCGTTATCGTCCACAGCCAGTTAAAACCATCCAACGCCGCAAGATGCAGCTTACTGGCAGCAAAATAATAGTCGGTGCCCGACGTTTCTTCAGCTCCCAGCGATACCGCAACAGCCTTGTTTTTTTGCATCTGTTTATGTTGGACGCCAGCACTGACAACCGGCCAGGGAGAATACACCAAATCGCCGAACAGCCGAACTTTAATGCCAGTAATGGATTGTTCTAAATCGAGCGACAAAGGCTCGACACGAAACGTTTGTTTCGCATAAGACATTTCAGCACGGTCGTAAAAGTTGACCTGAACACCACAGACACCAAGTCGAAAGTCTTTCACCGTCACTCGAGAACAGAATGCTGAAGTAGACCACTGATCGTCGGTGGCATAGCCGGCAATGGGAGCCCAGGGAACCAGGCCACCGCCACCTGCGCCTTCAACCTGTGATACGCCAGGAGTCGCGAGCAACTTGCCTGCCGCGGTCGCATGGCCACAAATCAACATTAACGAAATCACCAACAAAGTCTTAAACTGGCTCATAATTTTCCAACCATTGAGCAAATTCTTCTGGCCCGCTTGGGCGCGCAATAAAATAACCCTGAGCATGATCACACTGCATTCCTGACAACAGTTGTAAACCTGCTCTCGACTCAACCCCTTCGGCAACGACCGATAATCCGAGCTTGTGACCCAGTTCGATGGTGGACTGAACAATATTCTGATCGTCTTTTGATTCATCCAGTTGCATGATGAAGGTTTTGTCGATTTTAAGTTCGTCGACCGGAAGTTGTTTTAGTTTTCCAAGCGAACTTTGGCCAATTCCGTAATCGTCGACTGAAATGCAAATACCGATTGTTTTTAACCGGCCCAAACGCTCAATGACCAAGTCCTCATTGATCATTATGTCGCGCTCGGTGAGCTCGAGGGTCAATTGTCGCGCTTCTATTTTGTACTGCTCCAGCTTTGCCAGTAAATATTCGAGAAAATTGGGGTGCGCCAGATCTTGAGCGGACACATTAATGGCGGCTTCAACTTTTATGCCCTTAATAAGCCATTCAGAAACCTGTCTTAAAACGGAATCAATCACCCATTGGGTTAACTCAATTATCAGTCCCGAACGTTCAGCCAGGCCGACAAATAACTCTGGCGAAACAAAGTCGCCGTTGGGTTTGCGCCAGCGTATTAAACTTTCCACTTTATCAATCGTCTGCGTTGCCAGATTCAACTTGGGCTGATAGTTCAAATACAGCTCGCCGTTATTCGCTTTCAATGCTTTTCTTAAATCATCAACCAATCTTAAACGGCTTAAATGCGCTTCGTCTTCGCCCGATTGATAATAACGAATTGGTATACTTTCTTCTCGCGACGCATCCATCGCAATGGTAGTGCGTCGAATCAGCGCTTTTGCATTATCACCGTGGTCGGGATAAACACACGCTCCGATATAAAAATTCAGGTTCAATTTTAAGTCATTAACTATTATTGGCTGAGTTAGATTTGCAAGAAAATCATTCGCCAGATCTTGCATTAATCGCTGTTCGGGGATGACTAGAGAAGATATAAATTCGTCGCCGCCTAATCGACCGTGAATGCACTTTGTCTTATCGTCATAGTCAAGCAGCCTTTGAGCGACAGCACGCAAGCAAGCATCTCCCGTAGCAGCACCCAAAGTGTCGTTGATACTTTTAAAGTGCCGTATGTTGCACGCAATGATTAATCGGCGGCGCTTATCCAGTAACTGTTGTTGTAACTCTCTCATTAAGGTATAGCGATTAAGTAATCCTGTCAGTACATCATGGTCAGCCTGATATTTAACTTCTTGCTCACGCTCTTTTATATCTTGTCCCATTTCTTGAAAGCGCTGATGAAGATGCTTAATTTCAACACTCGCTTTTGGATCGGGTTTTAGTTCAGGGTATTCACCTTTTGCAAACGCCCGTGTCAACTCAACCAGAGTCAAAAGCGGGCGAACCAGACTGTTTGATACGATGCCACCGGCAAAAATTGCCAACACCAGAATAATCACCGACAGCGCAATACTGGAAAGGATGAGCGTATTAAATTTTTCGTAGGCAGGCAGCATACTGGCCGACAAAAATACCTGTATCGCGCCGTCAGCCGATGCGTTGAGATCCAACAGTCGGTTATTGTATTTCGGACGCTCCAAAAAACCCCAATGGGTCATGGTTTGATTGAAATAGGTTTTGGGATCAAAAGTGCCATTGAGATCGCGAGTGCTGATGGCGAAATCTTTATCGGCATTGAAAAAGGTCACTTCTAACGAGGTTAAACGTTTCAACTCTTGCAAAACTGCGCTATCGAACTCAAAGCCGATAATAGTGTAAGCAATGGTTCGTGGCGCTTTTACCGGCAATACGATAACTTCGTACAAACGTTGATTGATTATCACAAACTGTGCTTTTTGCGGCTTCAGTGAAATCGCTTTGATCGACTTCGATAAAAATGTTTGTTGAGTTCCAGTCTTTAAACTGGAAGAGATAATATCGCCTTCGAGTGACAATAAAACCATCAGGTCAGCGTTAATGCGTGACCCATGATTCAATAACACACTTTCGATGGTGCCTGAGTCACTGGTTGCCAGCGCTTGTTTGAAGCCAAAGTCGGCGGTTAACACTTTCGATGCAGTAAACAGCAGCTGTTCTTTCGCGGTCAGGTATTCGGTTAGAACGTTCTCGGCATTATTGATCCGTTGGTCAATATGGTTCTGATTGAAATTGCTGGTATTCCACCAAAAAATGATGAGTAAGCTTAAACTGGTTAATACAACCAGCGCAGCACACAATAACA
>JBPEWV010000031.1:0-3398 GCA_052032335.1 Pleionea sp.
CAATCGATAATGTCGTTATTGACTTTATCGCTCTGAGTGCCCACACAGATTACTTCATCTAAATTTTTAAAGAACTGCTAATCAGGAACCTGCCCAATCAGCTAACGTTGCTTTCTCAACGCTGGGGCGCGAATTATACGCCAGTCAACCATCCTGTCAACACTAAACTTTACGTTTATTTCGCTTCCTTCGAAACCGCCTGAAGAGCTTGCTTAAAGTCGTTGCTAAAAACGCCTTGCTGCTCAAGCGAGATGCGCATTATAAGGATAATTATTGTCTTGGCAAGCACTTCTTGGAAAAAAAAGTAAAGTTTCGATCCACTGTTCAAAAAGCCATCAACCCGCTGCTTTAACCGCTCTTTTTTGATTGAATTTCCACCAAATTCTCGACGTGAGTAACAAGGCCAATATCAGTGTGTATATTAGAGGGCGATTTAAGTCGGCTTTGGATTGCCAAATAAAATGAACAACGGACAAAATCCCAATTCCGTACACCAACGAATGCAATCGACTCCATCCTCTTTTTAATCTCCGCTGCATTCCTTTAGTTGAGGTCACCACTAAAGGAACTGTCATGACAAAAGCGAGCATCCCCACAGTGATGTAAGGTCTCTTTACTATTTCACTGGCAATCAGGCTTGCGTCCCATCCGAGAAAAAACCACAAATAGGTTACCAGATGGCAACACAGATAAAAGAAGAAATACAGTCCCAGCATTCTTCGATACCGGACTAGCCACGGCTGTTTTAGCCATTTTCGCAAAGGCGTAATAGCCAGGGATAACAATAGAAAGCGTAATGCCCAAATTCCGAAGCCATGCAGTAAAACTTCTTGCGGATCGGCGCCGAGGGAACGAGTTAATATCGCCTGTACATAATAAAAGAAAGGCAAAAGCGCCAGAAGGTGGATGGTCAAACGAAGCATCTTAAAAATTCTTCTTCAAATCCATGCCCTGGTACAAGTGCGCAACCTGCTCCGCGTAACCATTAAACAATTGCGTATCAATTCGTTCTGTACCAAATAATGACTCATCATAAATCCGGCGCTCGGTCGCCTGACTCCAACGTGGATGATCGACGCTGGGATTTACATTGGCATAAAATCCATATTCATCCGGTGCCGAAGCTTGCCAGGTGTTGACGGGTTGTTTCTCAACAAACTTCAATTTGACGATGGACTTTATACTTTTGAACCCATACTTCCAAGGCACGATCAATCTGAGTGGCGCACCGTTTTGTGGTGGCAGCGGTTTTCCGAAAACCCCGGTAGCAATAATGGTTAACGGATTCATCGCTTCATCCATTCTGAGTCCTTCGACATAAGGCCAGTCGAGAGAAAAGAAGCCCAGCGCGCCCCGTCTTTGCCCCGGCATTCGTTCCGGATCGTGCAAGGTATGCATTTCTACGTATTTTGCATTACTGGTAGGCTTGACTTGACGAATCAACTCGCCCAATTCAAATCCCATCCAGGGGACTACCATCGACCAAGCTTCGACACAACGCAGCCGGTAGATACGTTCTTTAATGCTGACTTTTTTAAGAATATCTTCGTACGAAAGTCGACCGGGATTTTCTACTTCACCTTCGATCGCAATATGCCAAGGCAATGGTTTGAAGCTTTTTGCCAATCGGGCCGGACCATCTTTCTGTAAAGAAAACTCATAAAAGTTGTTGTAATGAGTAACCGAGTACTCCGAAGTTAACTTCTCATTATTCGCAATTTGAACACCTGCGTTTGTATTATCGGATTCACTTGAGGGATCTTTTTCACAAGCCGCCAGGAGTGGTGAAGCCGCCAGAGCACCCAGCCCCGCGAGTATTTGGCGACGTTTGTAGAAGGCAGATTCAGAGATTACTTGATTTTCTGGGCAATCCAAATTGGGGTTATTACGAGTGTTTTTAATGATCATCTCGGCTCCTTTTGCGTCTGCATTATTAGACGCCATGCGTCTAATAATGTTACGACTAATTAGAGCCTTCAGATAAAAGCATTTCAGGATCAGGGCGTTGCGCTAATGCACCGCCCTCAATTAAACGGATTATTCTTCAGTTGTATCTTCGGTTTTGCCTTTTTTGCGTTCTGATCGACGCGACATAATGTTGCGCTTTTGCCAAAGCGTCATGACCGGGCCAGAAAGTGCATAAACCGAAAACACCGTAAATAATACAATCGGCGGCTGATAAGCGATCAGAACGAAGGCCAGTAGTACGACCAAAACCGCAATGAAGGGGACTTTTCCGCGCCAGTCGACCTCTTTAAAACTGTAGTAACGCAAATTGCTGACCATACTTAAGCCCAGCAAAATCGTGATAATCGAGATCCAGATACCGTATTTTTGACCATCAATATCCATGTCGACACCCAACCAGACCATGGCAGCAAGGATCGCCGCTGCTGAAGGAATGGCCAATCCCTGAAAATACTTTTTATCTGATGTACCGATTTGGGTGTTAAATCGCGCCAGTCTTAGCGCGCCACCAGCGACAAAGACAAATGCAGCCAACCATCCCAACTTTCCGTGTGACGACAGCGCCCAATTGTAAATGACCAGTGCCGGCGCGATGCCAAAGGATACAATGTCTGCCATGGAGTCGTATTCGGCACCAAAGTCAGATTGCGTATTGGTAATTCGGGCAACTCGACCGTCGAGCCCATCCATCACCATCGCAATAAAGATTGCAATGGAGGCCAGTTCAAACTGCCCTTTCATGGAGGCTACAACGGCAAAAAAGCCGGCGAACAAACCCGCTGTCGTTAATAAATTCGGAAGCAAGTAAATGCCCCGGCTTGGTGTCTTTTGTTTCACTTCATTTTTTGTCATAGAGAATGTCTCAATAAAATAGCGTAAACAGCTCTCTCTGCTAGAATTCTTAGTAGTTCAATGGGTTGCATAGTCTACATGTCTTTTGCCCATTGATAAACGTCAATCCCACTTTTAGAAGAGTTGACAGATTATTCGGATGTGTCAAGATACGCGCGCCTGAAATCAACACACAGTACAAATGACGCACTATGCAGATTGGTGAAAACGAAAAGCTAATAATTATAGGGCAAAATCAAGCCGGTCAAAAATTTCGACCTTCAGACTGGGCAGAGCGCCTTTGTGGCGGTTTATGCACCTTTCGAAACCGTCGTATGTACTACTCGCCTCTGTTACGGCCAGCTGTAATCGATGGCATCAAATGCGTGGTGGTTGACTCTCAACTGGCTGAAAAACACGCAGAAATGTACCAATATGTGTTGGGCTTTGTTCAAGAGAACACCTTAAAAACTGAGATACAGTCTAAATAAATTGTATTTTCTTGCTTCCCTTACTGACTTTTAGACTGATTTCGAGCTATATTAACCCTATAGCTTTGTATTTTAAGGGTTTATCAAATATGTTTCGCAAGTCACTTC
>JBPEWV010000032.1:0-26572 GCA_052032335.1 Pleionea sp.
CGCAACAGATCCTTGCCGAATCGATAGTAACCGCTAAAAATCGCGACAATCAATGGGTGCTGTTTACCGCAGGACATCAGGAGGCGGAACTGTCAGAACAATCTCCTCGCAGTCTTTCCAGGCTGGCCGAAGCACTAAAGTCGCGTGGGTTCAATTTCGTGCAAGCCCAACTCAGAGAACAGGCCAGCATTCCTGACAACACCTCATTGCTGGTAATCCCCTCATCGCGTAAGCCTTGGTTGGATGCAGAAAAAAAATTGCTAATGAATTATTTGCAAACTGGCGGCAATCTATTATGGCTGCGCGATCCAGACGATCATGCTTTTGCCGAGCTGGAGTCGTTTTTCGGCATTCGAAAACTCGATGGCGTATTGATGGATCCGGTAGGGTATCAACAAGGAACTCCGCACCCAGCAGTGTTACTGGTTGATGAATTTAATCAAGGACCGCTTTTCGAATCGGTCTCCAGTTTGGTTGCATTACCCTGGGCCAGCGCTTTGGTCAACCAAAACAGCAACAACCAGTGGCAATACAATAGCGAATTAACAACGCACGCTAATGTCTGGACAGAGTTTTCAGCAAACGCGGAACAGCTGTCGTTTGATGCTGATAAAGGCGAGTTAAAAGGCCAGTTTCCGCTTCTCTGGTCTTTGCAAAGAACTCAAGGTATTAAGCATCAAAAGGTTATTATTGTCGGTGATTCAAATTTTTTCACCAACAATGCAATCGACAATTACGATAATAAACAGTTGGCGTTAAATATTATGTACTGGCTGACACAATCCGACTCCACCAACACCGCTGCGATCGACAAACCCGTTGATAGCTATTTAAAGTTGTCGAGCGTCAGTCAAAGCTTACTGGGTTGGTTGAATCCTTTTGTGATTCCCGGACTTTTTATTTTAATAGGAGTTTGGCTATGGCATCGCAAAAGAAGCCGTTAAACCAGCGACAGTGGCTTAATATCATGACGGTGGCGACCGCATTCATGATATTAATATTTGTTATGGTCGGTAAAGTTGTCGAAAAAAAACTGACGCCCGAATCGTTAGAACGCCCTTTTTCAAATCTGCAAAAAATTCGCATCGCTGACTGGAACGCCGAACGCAACAAAGACGGTTGCTTTCAGTCACCTAATATTTTGTCAACACAGCAATGTGTAAGCCTGTTTGATGCCTGGCGAAACTTTTCGCCTTCGGCCTGGCTACAAGAAACCCAAAATGCAGAAACGGTACTCAATATCGAAATCACTCTACCTTCCAATCAACAGCAATGGCAATTAAAATGGAACCAACTGACTTTGCTGCAACAGACTGATTCGTCGCAGGCGATTATTCTTAACCCAGCTCAAACATCAGAACTGTTTCCGAAAACATTATTGCAAACCTGGAGTTCCTCCAAACCTTAAAGCGAGTCGAGCCAGTGCCAGAATTACCCGAAGTTGAAACCTCACGCCGCGGCGTTAAGCCTTTCCTCGAACAACAGCGTGTAAAGGCGCTTGTGGTGCGCAATGCGAACTTGCGCTGGCCAGTCACTTCGGCCTTGTCCGGTCACATTACTGATCAAGAAATTCAATCGGTTACCAGGCGCGCCAAATACCTGCAAATTAATTTTGCGTCAGGCCAGTTGCTCATTCACCTCGGTATGTCGGGGCAACTCAGAATTGTTCCTGAGTCTGCCGAAGCGGGCAAACACGACCACATTGATCTGGTGTTGCAATCAGGCAAAATACTTCGCTTCACCGATCCTCGTCGATTCGGCTTCTGGCTGTGGAGTAATCAGCCACGAGCAAAACAGTTACTGGCCAATTTAGGGCCAGAACCACTGACCGAAGGTTTTCACCCGGACCATTTGTATCAACATTGCAAAAAACGTAAAACTTCGATCAAACAGGTCATTATGGATAACAAAGTAGTGGTTGGTGTCGGCAATATCTATGCTGCAGAATCGCTATTTAAAGCGGGTATCAAGCCGATTCGAGCTGCGAATCGCATCAGCTACGCCCGGCTCGAACGATTGACCCAATGCATAAAAGAGGTGCTACAGGCGGCCATCGAGCAAGGTGGTACCACGCTCAAAGATTTTACCCAAAGCGATGGAAAACCCGGCTATTTTGCCCAACGCTTGATGGTTTATGGCCGAGAAGCAAAGCCTTGTCTGGTCTGCGGTACACAGATTAAGGGAATTCGCCAGGCACAACGCGCAACTGCCTATTGCCCCAAATGCCAAACCTGACCGTTTATAACATGGTTAGACCTCTGAATTGACCCGCTCGATCTCTGGATTCAACTGGACTTGAGCTGGTGGAACCGCTATATTGCTGAGTTCTAAAAATAACGAAAGCTTTCGAACAACTTTTAAACAGATAAAGGTATTCCAATGCGTAGACATCGCAGTGATGATGAAGATGCAAATGTCGATATGACACCCATGCTTGATATCGTATTTATCATGCTGATCTTCTTTATTGTGACCACGTCATTTACCAAAGAAGATGCTCTGGATATGACGCGTCCTTCCAATAACAACACACAGCAAGTTGAAAACGACAACGCTCCCGTTGCCGTTGAAATCACCGACATAGGCGAAGTTCGCTTTCAGGGTCGAATCATCGATCCACGCCAGGTGAGTGCCAATATCGAAGCGCGTATGGCCGAAAACTCGAAAACCGTAGTGGTTGTTCAGGCACACCCTCAAGCCAACACCGACGTGGTCATGGCGGTAATTGATGGTGTTCGCGATGGTGGGTTTGCAACGCCCGTTCTAGCTCGACTGCCAGAAAGCAACTAGGCTTCTGGCTATCTGGCGTCGGCTCCCGGCGCCTAGATTCTCCCTTCTCCCGTTCACTATGAGCAAAATCCTTTTTCTGTTGATTCTGGCCCTGATTATTTATTTTTGGTGGCGAGGGCAACAAATCAAAGACAAAGCTTACCAAGCCGTGTTAACCCGCTGTTACGAGTCCGATCTTGAGCTGCTCGACGGTTCCATCGCCCTTACCAAACAGGGCCCAGGCAAAGATAAACGCGGCAACTGGCATTGGTTTCGCGATTATCAATTTGAGTTTACCTCCACTCGGGAACATCGCTATAAGGGCCGCATCAAAATGGCGGGCTTTCACGTGGTCGACTTACAACTGGATCCATTCCATATCAACTAATCCTTTATTCTACCGAAGTCACCACCTTCCGATTCTGCAAGTCCATCGATAGCGCTTTTACAGTGGTTGAAAACGCCAGTTTAAAAATGCAGGGACCCAGATCCAGTTTGTCGGGTCCCGATCGAGGCAGACCGTGCAGTGCGAGGCTGACCAGATTGTCTCGTTCAGGCAACGTTAACGCATCGCTGCCTTTTCTACGCCAGGGTGAGCGCGAGGCAATGTGATGATAAAAAATACGTTCACCCATATGGGTACCAGCAAGGCCGGGGCGATCCTTTATACCACCATCCCACAGCGGACGGCGATTCGACCAGATTGGCTGAAACAGGAAAGGTACGGCGCAGGAAGCATAAATAGCATCAATCAGTGGGCCGCTGTCCATCACCCGTGTTTTCCTGGCTAAACCATCCCAGGCCGATAACGCCAACGGAACGCGACAAGATTCAAAGCTCTGCGCAACCAATATTTGTTCCAGCTTGCTGCGAAACTTATTGCCTTTAAGCAGACCAAGTCCGGGCGCGGGGTCCCAGAAATCACTCTTTTGCAAGGCAAACAAATGCTGTTTTAGTACATCAGGTTCGACGCCCGAAGCCCAAGCCGCGGTAACTAAAGCGCCCGCGCTGGAACCTGTGGCACGCGCCGGCACCAAATCTTGCTCGAGCAACGCAGAAAGAACGCCGGCGTGAGCGAAAAAGCCGAAGAAACCGGAAGACATGGTTAAAGTAAACGGCTGTTCTCGCAGCCAGGCAGCAAGTTTCATATGGTATGGATTAAATCACACTCTCTATTCATAACGAAAATTTGCGCATAAAAAAAGGCGGATACAACACCGCCTTTTCACTCACAGAATAATTAACGCCTATTCCGCGTACGACTCGCCTGTCAGCTTTTCGTATTTGGCGATAAGCTGCTCTTTCGATTCTTCGTTGTTCGGATCTAGCGGGATGCAATCGACCGGACAAACCTGCTGACACTGAGGTTCGTCGTAATGCCCAACACATTCGGTGCATTTGTCAGGATCTATCTCGTAGATTTCTTCGCCTTGATAAATGGCCTCATTCGGGCATTCAGGCTCACACACATCACAATTGATACATTCGTCTGTAATTACTAAGGACATAAGCCCCCTCACTTCTCGCGCTCTGATTTCGGCAGGGCGCGTATTTTAACCGGATGTCGCTGGAATGCAAATCCAACGCCTAA
The DNA here is from genome assembly GCA_052032335.1 of Pleionea sp. Taxonomy (GTDB): domain Bacteria; phylum Pseudomonadota; class Gammaproteobacteria; order Enterobacterales; family Kangiellaceae; genus Pleionea. Next base: position 4,361 of record JBPEWV010000032.1, read on the forward strand.
ATGTTAGTCGATTATTCCTTGATCAGGAAAATTTTTCAGCCAGCTTTTGCGCCACAAAGGGATGAACAAAATCGGCAATGTCGCCGCCATAGCGCGCCACTTCACGAACCAGGGTCGATGAAATAAAAGTGTTGGTTTCGTCCGGGGTCAAAAACACGCTTTCAAGCTCGGGGGCCAATCGACGATTCATATTCGCCAATTGAAATTCATACTCAAAATCAGAGACCGCGCGGATGCCCCGCAACAAGGCATCCACTTTCATGCTTTTAGCAAAATTTACCAGCAAGCCATCAAAGCCAACGACTTCGATGGCACCAACGCCCTGTGTTGCCTTTTTGACCATTTCTACCCGCTCATCAATTGAGAATAATGGTCCTTTGCCCGGATTCTCGGCGATCGCGACAATCACTTTATCGAATAAGCGTGCCGCCCGCGTAACCAGATCGGTATGACCGTTTGTGATGGGATCAAAGGTTCCCGGATAGAGAATTGTTTTTACCATATAACCTGCCTGACGACTCTGTCGGATGAGTTATTGTAAACTTTCTGCCAATTGGGATGCCAGCTTTGCAGACAAAGCGTAAATAGTCAATTGGGGGTTCACTCCCAGGCTGGTTGGAAATATTGAAGCATCCAACACGTACAGGTTTTGCATCTGATGCAGCCGACCGCGGCTGTTCACAACGGACTTCTTGGCGTCATCGCCCATAGCAGCGCCGCCCATAACATGCGCCGAAAATAACGGAGCACGCACCGCCCGCATCGTCAATTCATCAATCAAATCATGGGCTTGCTTATAGGTTAGCTGCCACCTGGCATCCATATGAATGGGATAAACTCGTTCGGCGCCTGCTGCAAACTGCAGCTCAACCATATTCTGCATGGCGTGTTTAACACCTTCCCATAAGTAATCGTTTAATGGATAGTCCAGCAAAGGGCGCCCAGAGCCATCGAGCAGCACGGTTCCGCCCTGACTGGCTTGGTGAAATCCGTCTCTCAATAATGCCAGCGATGCGTGTAAATACGGCAGTTGCTGCAAAAATTCACTGTGCAATTTACCGTGCATTGGAATCAGAGTACTTCCCAGAACCGGGTGAATCGGAGGAACTTCAAGCTTGTACCCCATCTTTCCGGAGAGTCCATCGCGCCACAAAAATTCGTCTGAATAAATACTTTGCGGTGCTCCATAGTAGGGATCAACGACATGTTTCATTCTCGCGATGGATGCCGCAACAGGGTGCAAAAATGTGCGTTTCCCGATGAGATTTTCTGGGTCTGGTAGTTTACTGCGCATAAGAATCGCTGGTGACCCCATCGCTCCAGCAGATAATATAACCGTATCACAATGCAATTCGAGCTGAGTATCAGTGGGTTTACCTTGCCGATTAACCCCTCTTAGAATCACGGACGATACCTTATCGCCCTGGTGTTTAACAGTCTCACAATAGGCGTTTGAATACAGCCTAGCCCCCTGCTGGAGCGCTTGCGGAATCGTCGTCACCAGCATCGATTGCTTAGCATTCAGAGGGCAGCCCAGTCCGCAATAGCCTAAATTAGCACAACCTCGCACGTTGCGGGGAATTGCCGCGGCGTGCCAGCCCAAAGCTTGCGCACCATCAAACAAGGTTTGATTGTTCGCATTGGGGGGCACGACCCAGGGCTGGATACTTAATCGCTGCTCCATCCGCTTAAACCAGGGTTCTAGCTCCTGTGGGCTCAGCTCCTGAATACCAAATTCCGATTGCCAATGATCGAGAACTTGTGGCGGCGTGCGAAAACTGCTGGTCCAGTTTACCGTGGTTGAGCCGCCGACGCTGCGCCCCTGTAAAATCGCAATACTTTTATCAATGGTTTTTCTCGACGCCGCCTCCTGATACAGATCGGGATACGCACTCGCTTCATTGAGTTTAAAATCTTGTTGCGTTTTTAACGGCCCCTCTTCAACTATGGCAACGCGCAAACCTGACTGCGACAAAATTTCAGCCGCCACACCGCCACCCGCACCGGAGCCGATAATCACCAGGTCAAACCGGTCTTGAGTTATCGATTGCGGTTGTCCCAAATCAATATGATTTTGGTGCTCTTTGAGGTGATTCATAATTGCAAAGGTGGTCCTGGATAGCCGCACAATGACCAACTTTGTTGTTCACTGAAAAAAGCGGCCATGGTCAATTGCTGTAATACGGTATAGCCCTGGTTTAGCGGTTCCAGCCAACTGTTTCGCCAGGCATTTAAGAAGCCATCAATTGAAGTTGCACTCGACTCTGTCCAACTAAGCCAGACGCCAGCTAGCATTAGTTTCCCCAGACGGTTCCATAATAAATCCAGTAATTCACGCAGCTCTTGTTGTGAGTGCCACGAAAAATGCGCAATCGCCTGATCGAGATTGTTCAACAATGTGATGAGAGGTACTTTATGTTGTTGCCAATGAATGATGTTGCGCTCGCCTAAAATTACCGGACAAATCGCCAACAACAAGACACAATCTTCCTGCGTTAAAAATGAAAGTTGATCGGCGTTTAGCGCAGAAACGTCTTCATTTTGCAGTAATTGATAACCCACAACACCGCCGCTCAAAGCTGCAGCGGTGGTTACGGTCCATTTCATAAACTGACGTCGAGTTGGCATAAGCAAAAAAACTTGCGAACGAGATTCCTCACTCTAATGGATTAACAATCATCTCTGCAAATGATTATTCTGAAAAATAGGAATACACCCGATTGGCTAAAAAGCATGGACGAGAAAGCGGTTTTAAATGATCCAGAAAACCGACGTGGCCGCCAGTCCGACTTAACTCCAAAATCACCTCCCGGCCCAACTGTTCAATCTCAGGTATTATTTCAGGGCTCATAAATGGATCATCCAACGCCTGTAGAATCAATGTCGGGGTATCAATGTGTGGTAAGAACTGAAAGCTGGACGCTTTTTCGTAATAATCATCGACCCCGGAAAATCCGTTCAGCGGAGCCGTTATCAAATGATCAAACTGCCAAAAGTTTTTAATCGTTTTTAAATCGATGGGATGCTTTAATACTGGCCCCGGCAAATCCATTGCCAATTTCTGGCGCGTTTTCACTTTGAGCGCATCGATCAAATGTTTCTGGTAGATACGACTCATCCCCCTACTGATAGAGGTGGCACATACGTCCAGTTTCAACGGCACCGACACTGCCATGGCTTTTTTCAGCACACCTTGACCGCTCGACTCGCCAAGCCATTTTAATAAAACATTACCGCCCAGCGAAAAACCCAAACCGTATAACTGCGCTGACTGTTGTTTTGAAATGACGTCTAACGCGCTTGCCAGTTCATCACTGGAGCCGGAATGATAGCTGTTCATTCGACGATTCATTGCGCGACCACAACTGCGAAAATGCATTACCGCAACGCGCCATTGTTTGGGCAGCAATTTGGCTATAACTCTTTGAATATAATGCGAGCGATAGCTGCCTTCGAGACCATGGGCGACAAGAACGATCGGACCTTCACCCTCACCAAACCAGGCAATTTCGAGAAAATCATCGTCGGGCAAATCAATGGTTTGCCAACGATCGGGGTGAAACCTGACCGGAACCATAAAAGGTCCGATCAAGGTCTGCAGGTGTCGGTTGGTCAGCAGTGGATTAGGTGTGAATTGCGACTCAACGATCATTGGTGATCGAAATTATGAAGCGTTCTGATGATACGGACGACTGAGTTCGTGGACTGCATCCACGAATACTTTGGCGTGTTCCGGATTAACGGTTTGATGAATACCATGACCCAGATTAAAAATATGCCCCTCACCGGCACCATAACTTTCAAGAATCGTCGCCACTTCCTCACGTATGCGTTCGGGCGAACCGTAAAGTATCGACGGATCCATATTACCTTGAAGTGCCACTCGCCCCTCAACTCGCTTTCGCGCGTCAGCCAGATTGAGTGTCCAGTCGACACCCAATGCATCGCATCCAGTGTCTGCCATTGAGCTTAACCAGTCACCACCATTTTTGGTAAACAAGGTTACTGGAATAGTCTGGCCTTGGTGCTCACGTTTTAGACCGTCGACGATTTTTCGCATGTATTGCAACGAGAACAATTCATAATCGCGTGGTGTTAAAACACCGCCCCAGGTATCAAAGACCATCACCGCTTGAGCACCAGCTTCTATTTGAGCATTCAGGTAAACAATTACCGAATCGGCCAAGACATCCAGTACGTGATGCAATAACTCCGGAGATTGATACATCATACCTTTGATTTCAGAAAAGTTTTTGGTTGCGCCGCCCTCAATCATGTAGGTCGCCAATGTCCAGGGACTTCCGGAAAATCCTATCAGTGGAACATCACCATTCAAGGCTTTTCGAATGGTGCTGACAGCATCAACAACGTATTTCAATTTATCGTGCGGATCGGGAACAAATAACTTCTTAACATCGCTTTCTGTTCTAACCGGATGTTCAAACGCCGGACCTTCACCCGCAACAAAATGCAGTCCTAGTCCCATCGCATCGGGAATGGTCAAAATATCAGAAAATAAAATTGCAGCGTCAAGATCAAAGCGACGCAAGGGTTGTAATGTTACTTCACAAGCAAGCTCCGGATCCGTTGCCAACGCCATAAAACTTCCCGCCTCGGCTCGAAGTTCGCGATATTCCGGAAGATACCGACCGGCCTGCCGCATCATCCAGACGGGCGTGTAATCAACTGGCTGGCGCAAGGCTGCACGAATGTATCGGTCGTTTTTAAGTGGGCTCACGTTAGATCTCCTAATGCATTTGGCGGCTATTCTACATCATTCAAAACGTGAGGTTAAAAAGATTTGGTCCCTTTAACGGGTGGCAGAAGTTATTTCTTCCTGAACTGTGGAAATCGATTTCAACCAAGGTTGCCGCTTTTTTAAAGCCGCTGACAAATTGCTTCGAACTTTGCTGGCTTGCGGTTTGTTGTCGAATGGTCCCAAAACAACGACAAACCAGTCGCCGCCAAAACGGCTGGTGCGATAAAAATGCAACTCTCCTGCTACTTGATGCTGCGCCATAAATTGCGCCGCAGATTCAAGTTTACTGAATCCTGACAGCTGCACCACCCAGCGCTCCGGAGCCAAAGACAATAAATATTGCTCTTCGGACGTAAATGGGGACGCTTTTGAAACCGTCTCTGACTTTTCGTCAGCAGGTTTATCCAGACCATCAGAACCGAAAGGCTTATCCTCGAGTGTCGTCTCATCAATCGCCGCGTTGTCTTTGTCCGTGTTTGTTGCAGCATCTAAGCCCGTTTTTGGCACCGGAGACTCGGTTGCCGGACCGCTTTCTTCCAACCCGGTTTCAGATTGTGCCAATTCTGGCGTTGCTGGTGTCAACTCTTCTTTTGTGCTTTCAACCACCCCGATATTGTTTTTGACCTTGGAATCAGAGGGTGCGTCAACATTCGAATCGGTGTTGATTGTTTCTGATTTCAAAGAATCATTTATCGGCTCTTTCGCGGTTCTTTCAAGAATTTCTGGGTTCGGTATCAATAGCTCGCTACCGCCCGTTGACTCTTTGTCTGACTCAATCGAGGAAGACTCAGCCGGATGTTCAGACGTCTCGTTACCAGGCTTTGCTTTATCAGACTTCGATTTATCAGCAATAAGATTTTCAGATTGAGTTACAACTAAATCCTTGGAGCTTGGCGAATTTGAGTTATCGGAGGACAGCGCCTGATTGATATCGTCCTGGTAAATCAGAATAAGGGTCAAAAACAGGGCAATCAAAAGATAAGCGATACTTAAAATAATCTTCTTAAGGGGGCGCTGCACATTCGAATTCGACTGCCTCCCGGATAAGGTATTGGCGGCCAAAGCAACCAATTTGCCCGGATTACCCAGTGTTTGATTGATTTTGATTTCCAGCTCACCGCCGGGAAATAAGGTCGAAAGTTGAGTTTCCGGCACCTGCAATTTTGCCGCCAGTAGCTCGACACATTCTTCACTGGTTAAGGCCGGTACCGACACCAAAATGGATTTATCCGGGTAATCTTCTGCCCAGGCGACATTTCGACTGTCATCATTACACACTAAAATGCAGTGGAAGGAATCAATGGCTACTTTATTGGCAAGCAACTCAACTTTTTCCAGCGAGAGTTTATCTGCATTATCCAGCACCAGTAAAAAGTCAGAAGTCGGATTAATTTGGCCTAGCCCAAACTGGAAGCTGTGTAAACCCGCAGTACTTTTAATGCCAGCCCTTTCTAACACTAAAGAAAACCAATTGGCATCGTTGCAATCAGCGACTACCACATCAACTGCCGCTGGTAACTGCTGGACCATTAATTCTGTAATGGAGGATTTACCGGAACCTTCCGGTCCTAGAAGGAAGATTAAACGATCGGAGTACACAGAAAAATGTTCCAAACGTTCAGCGACTTGTACTTGACTGCTCAAATTAATATTTTGAGCGGCATGCATCATTGAATTGAATAGCTGTCCGTTGGTTTGCATGTTCACGTCATTCGTGACCTTATTGCCTTGAGTATTTCCAGGTCGTCAAATTGGTCCGAAACAACAACACGTCCCTCGCCGTCGGGCACGACCAAAGTAATTTTTGTGCTTTGGTTCTTTTTATCATGGCGCATCGCGGATAGCAATTCGGAGTCATCATATTGATCAGTCACCCGGGTCGGCAGGTCATAATTTTCAAAAACTCGACACACCCGCCGACAGTACTCGGCACTGACTTTGGAATGCTCCAGGGCTAACGACATCGCCATACAGGTGCCAATGGCCACAGCTTCGCCGTGCAAAAACTCGGTGTAGCCACCCACTTTCTCAATCGCATGACCAAATGTATGGCCCAAATTGAGTATCGCCCTAACCCCTTTTTCCTTCTCATCCTCACCAACAATTTTCGCTTTAATTTCACAACTGCGGCGGATAATATGAGTTAACGCTTCTGGCTCTTTGCCTCTGATTGCCAGAACTTGACGTTCAAGGAAGTCAAGCAACTCAGGATCATAAATTAAACCATACTTAATCACCTCTGCCATACCAGCCGAAAATTCACGATCCGGTAAAGTAGTCAAGCATTGTATGTCGGCAATAACGGCTTGAGGCTGATAAAAAGCGCCGACCATATTTTTGGCCAATGGATGGTTGATGGCAGTTTTCCCACCTACCGAAGAATCGACCATTGCAAGTAATGTTGTAGGGATCTGAATGAATGGGATGCCACGTTGATAGCAAGCCGCACTGAATCCTGCAATATCACCGACCACGCCTCCTCCCAAAGCAACGATAGTAGCGTTGCGACGGAAATTGCCAGAAATCAGCTCATCGATGATTGATTGAAACGTTTCAAACGATTTAAACCGCTCACCGTCCTGCATTTTAAAAACTGAGACATCAAACTCGCTGAGGGACTTTTCCAACGAATCGAGATAAAGATTACTCAGCGTCTCGTTAGTTATGACAAAAACTTGGTTGGAAACGATGTGTGAAGTAAAAAGATCAGCCCGATTGATTAAATTACTGTCGATATAAATGGGGTATTGATGATGCTTTACATCAACAGTAATTTGACTCATTTGACTCGAGGCCCAAAAGAAAGATTAATTTTGTTGTACTAATTCTGCAATATGATTGGCCACGGCTTTAACCGTGTTTTCATTGGTTGCCACTACGTAGTCGCTAATTTCCCGGTACAAGGGATCGCGTTCATCCATCAGGTTCACCAAAGTGGATTCGGGATCGTCATTTTGCAGCAAAGGACGGCGCTTATCTCTGCGAGTACGTTCTACTTGCTGATCGATAGACGCTTCCAAATAAATAACCACGCCTCGGCCAGCCAAATGCAACCGATTTTCATCACGTATCACGGCACCACCGCCGGTGGCCAAAACAATGCCCTGCTGAGAGGTTAACTCCTCAATGATCTTTTGCTCACGATCGCGAAAACCCTCTTCGCCTTCGATATCAAAAATCCAGTCGATGGGCGCACCCGTTCGGCGCTCCAACTCCTGATCCGTATCGATGAACTCTAATTTGAGGATATCGGCTAATTGCTTACCAATCGTTGTTTTTCCAGCCCCCATGGGGCCGACTAAGAAAACGTTACGTTTATTCTTCATTGTATAGATTCAAAATTCCTATCTTATTGATATATAAGACTTTCCACCTCTCAAAAATACAAGAACCCGCAAAAAGCGGGCTCTTGCGCCAATTTTGAGGGCCTATCTTACTCCTTCTTTAATGATTTTTGGAGTCACAAATATCAATAATTCACTTTTCGCTTCCGATTCCACTGTATTGCGGAATAAAACGCCCAGCCCGGGGATGTCTCCCAGCAAAGGAACTTTCGTCACATCTTTATTTTTGCGCTGCTGATAAATACCACCCAGCACTACCGTCTCGCCATTATCCACCAGCACTTGAGTACCGATTTCTCGGGTGTTTATTGCAGGGCCCTGACCGGTCTCTTCACCGCGAGTATCTTGATTCACCTGAAGATCTAAAATGATTCGATCATCAGGCGTAATTTGAGGGGTAACTTTCAGAGAAAGAACCGCTTTTTTAAATTCAATTTTTGGTACTGCATTAGCACCGCCACCTTGTACCGATTGAAATGGTATTTCTTCACCCGCTTCGATATAAGCTTCTTTCTGGTTGGCTGTTACCACCTTAGGAGAAGCAATTACTTCGCTTTTGTTTTCACTTTCCAAAGCTGAAAGCTCCACATCAAGGATGAGTCCCTCTGACAATCGACCAAACGTCATACCAATTTGTCCTGCTGGCGAGGAAACAGGAAGATCAACGTTTGGCAAACGACCGTCACCCAGACCAGCAAATGGAGTTGCATTAAATTCGTTCAAGTAATTCGTTGCACCAGCACTCGAAGAAGTTACAGCAGTGCTGCCACTGTCCATGACATCATGCACACCGAAGCGAACTCCTAACTCTTCGTTGACACCGTCGTCGGCAACAACAATGCGCGACTCAATCATAACCTGGCGCACCGGGATGTCTAACGTTCGTACGAGCTGCCGTATTTCGTCCAATTTTTTCGCAGTATCGCGAACCATTAGGGTGTTGGTTCGCTCATCGACGGTTATGCTACCGCGGTCAGACAAAAAGGAAGTTTTTTCACCTTGAATTATCCCAGCGAGTGTTGTCGCTTTTGCATAATTAACCTGAATAAACTCCCCTCTTAAGGGTGCTAACTGCTCAATTTGCTGTTCCGATTGAAGCTCTAACGCTTCACGCGCAGCGATTTCATCGGCTGGTGCGATTAATAACACATTTCCATTTTGACGTTTGTCCAACCCTTTGGTTTTAAGAATAATATCAAGGGCCTGATCCCAAGGAACGTTTTGCAGTTGCAAGGTAATCGAACCGCCAACCGTGTCACTGGTCACCATATTCACGTTCGCAATGTCTGCAATAAGCTGTAAAACTGCACGAACCGTAATATCCTGAAAGGTCAGAGACATGCGTTCGCCTGTGTACTGTGGCTCCTGACGCTTACGACGCTCAACTTCTTCAGGCGTTAACGGCTTTAACTCTATGGTGTAAATGTCGTCCGCTTGATACGCCAGAAACTCAAACTCACTGGTTGTTTTAATAGTAACCCGAACATTGCCACCCACTTGCTTGGTTTCAACGATTTTCGCAGGCGTTGCAAAGTCTACAACGTCCAATTTTCGAATCAACTGCTGAGAAATGTCAGCACCAACAAAGTCTGCAACGACATCTCTACCTTCTTGTCTTAAATCAATTCCAATATTGGGCTGACTCAAGTCAATAACGACTCTGCCTTCACCATCATCTCCGCGACGAAAATCAATTCCGGTAATCTCCTTTTTTGTAGACCGAGGAGAAGAGGTTACTGCTTGGGTATTTGCCGAACTACTCGTTGAGGCAACCGAGCTTTGGCTCTCGCTTGACGATGAACCCTGACCAATGGTTACGACAAAATCATTGCCGTCAATTCGCGTTGAATAAGCTACCTTTTCAACAAGATTAATAACAACTCGCGTTCGTCCTTGTGCTTCAACTGCTGTTACGCTCCGAGTTGCACCAACAGAAACCGGTAACGTTTTCTCAGCCAGACCAACGGAAGTATCATCGAAATCTAATGCAATTCTCGCAGGGTTTTCTGTCGAAAACTCTCTCGGTACAGAAGGACTTTGTGCCATCGTAAATCGCAACTCAACCTTATCACCTGGCAAGACATTAAAGTTGACCGCATTCAATTCGTTGGCAATACCCGCAGCCGACAATAGCGTCATGATTACAAGCAATACCACTCTACTTAAACTATATTTCATTGTCATTTTCCTGGACGTAAGCAGTGACATAAATTACTCTCCTGACGCTACTTTATTCATTTAATGCTAAATTAACGACTCGCTTTTCCCAGCAACCTTGGCCATCAGGGACGAGTGTTTCAATTACAATTCTAAACTCATTAATATCGGTTATTCTGCCATGATTAACGCCTAGATAATTTCCTAACGTTACCTTGAAAACCTTACCTGCAGACGGACCGCCCACCATTTTAACCAAGCCCCAGTTTTGGTTTCCTTTCGACATGGCACCAACCATCTCCATTGAATCCAAAGAAAACCGTTCGAGATCTTCCCGCGTCCGTTTAGGATCAGGCTGCGCACTGGCATCGCAACTTTCTGCGATAACTTGAAGCTCTTTCTCTACCTCCGGGGATAGCTCGGCAAATGGACTTTTCAAATCATAAGCAGAGTATTCAAAAGAGGGCGCTTTTTTAACTTCAGGCATTGGCTCGATTGGTCCAGCTGGCTTTGCTTTCACCTCTTGAACCCATGAACGTAAATCATCCGTGTTCGATGAACATGAAAACAACAAAAACGTCAAAAAAGAAGTACCAAGAATTCGGCAAAATAATCTAATCATAACGCTTACTCACCCCCCTCATCGTAACGATAAGTTTTTGCTGTAATAGTCATGGTCAGAACTCTCTCACCTTCAGTTCCAAAGACGGTCTTGTCTGTCGTACTGATATTGAAATCGTGCAAGGTTACAATCCTTGGCATATTTGAAACTCGGCTCACAAAGTCGGCAATTTGGTGATAACTTCCAGAGACAATAATTTCAAGTGGCTCTTCGTAATAGATTTCTTGAGCAACTTCTCCTTTCAATGAAATATTTTCAAGCTCCAAACCTGCCCCTGTAATCGCATAGGAAATCTCGTCCACTAATCCTGCAACTTCACTACGTTGTGGTAATTGCTTAAGAAGAGCATCAAATGAGCTTTGAATCATCTTCATTTGTTCTCGATAAGCATCAAGATGGACCGCTTTGCGTTGTTTGGTTTCGTATGTCTGTTTAAGCTGACCTTCTTTCTTTTGTTCTTTCTCTAACTTTGCCTCATCATCACTAATAAAAAACTGATAACCCAAAATCAGAACCAATATAAAAACTATAACGCCAGCAACCATCTTTACAGGAGTTGGCCAAACTCCCATATTATTAAAATCTAAATCATTAACATTAAAGTCGGACAAGCTACTCATTTTATTGACCCTCTCCGTTCGAAGGTTCTTCCTGCTCACTATCGCCGGAAGCTTCTTTTATAGTTAACGAAAAGGCTTTTCGACTGGCACCAAAACTCGTATCGGAATCGATATCTTTCAAAGTACCGTTTTCAAACCAATCTGACTGCTCGACTTTGCGCATAAATGCAGTTACTCGTTGCGCTGATTCGGCACTACCTTCAATAATTAAAGAGTTACCTTTTCGTTGAACATTATTTAAATTTAAGCCTTCAGGAATGGCTCTTACTAACTCTTCGAATATGTGAACGATTTTAGGCCGACTCTGCTGCAAATTCGTAATCATGCTCATACGTTCAATCAACTTGCGTCGTTCTTCTTCCAGTCGATTAATTTCCGTAATTTGCTCTTCAAGCTTAGTGATCTCTCCGGTTAAAAACTGATTTCTTTGTTTTTGAGCCTGGATCTGAAGTCCAACGGTGTACTTGTAAGAAAACACAACCACCAACCCCAATACAAACACCAATCCTAAAATACTCAAAAACTGACGTTGCTTCTCTTTCCGCAGCTCTTCCCGCCATGGGAGTAAATTCACGCGTGCCATTAATCAAAACTCCTTAAGGCTAGCCCACAAGCAATCATCAACGAAGGTGCATCGACACTGAGAGCTTGAGCATTCACACGATTGGCAATCGACATATCGGCGAACGGGTTGGCAATCGATGCTGAAACACCGAGACGTTCTTCTAACATGTCTTCCAGCCCCTCAATAACGGCACAACCACCTGCGAGCACAATATGATCAACTTCACTGTATTGACTTGAAGAATAAAAGAACTGTAACGAACGGCTTACTTGCTGAATCACCGCTTCTTTGAATGGCTCCAACACTTCCGGTTCGTAATCATCGGGCAAGCCACCTTGCTTTTTCGCCATCCCAGCTTCTTCATAAGACAGCCCATAGCGGCGTTGAATTTCTTCGGTAAGTTGGGCGCCACCAAATACCTGCTCGCGGGTATAAATGGTTTTAAAATCTTCAAGAACACTGAGGCTAGTCATGGTTGCACCAACGTCCACGATGGCGACAATCTTTCCTTCACCTTGATCCGGCAGTTGATTTTCTAACAACCCAAAAGCCCGTTCCATCGCATAGGCTTCAACATCGACAATTTTAGTTTCCAAGCCACCAAGCTCGACCGCATCAACTCGACTGTAAACATTTTCCGAACGCGATGCGGCAAGTAAAACATCGACTTTGTCGGGCGCTTTCTCAGACTCGCCAACGACTTCAAAGTCCAGTGCGACTTCTTCTAAAGGATAGGGAATGTATTGATCAGCCTCGACTTGAATTTGATTCTCCATGTCATCTTCGGAGAGGTTTTTGTCCATTTGAATGGTTTTGGTAATTACCGCGGAACCAGCTACCGCGACCGCCGCATTTTTCAACCCAGACTTGGATCGACTCAATACGCGTTTAATTGCTTCACCAACGGCTTCAGGCTCACGAATATCGCGTTCTGAAACGGCCTCTTGTGGCAAAGGTTCAACCGCATAAGCCTCGACTCGATACCGAGATCCTACACGCCCCAATTCCAACAGCTTTACCGAGGTTGAACTGATATCCAATCCGACCACCGTAGGCCTTTTTGTCCCAAATAGCTGAGCCAGCATAAGCGTAAAATTCCTATAACTTTATATATTTACACCATTTACATGTGTATTCACATTAAATAATAGCGCTAACTATCCGATAATTCACCTATTTTTCAAAAAAAATATCCTAAGGCAACTATTAAACGATATACTGTGTCAAAATCACTGTCTAAACACTAAATATATAGTTTGTGCCTAATGAAATATCTACTGAAAGCCTTAAATAAAAGCGCGTATTATGCGGTACTGTTCGCAATTGCAGGATTTATGGGATTCAGTGGCCTTTACCTTTACCTGGGTCCCAGCTTACCTAACGTTGACTCGATTCGAGACATACGACTACAAACTCCGATGACCGTTTACAGTCACAGTGGCGACTTGATAGCAGAGTTTGGAGATAAGCGACGTGTTCCGGTTACCTTGGACGAAGTTCCGCAAACTTTCATTGACGCTCTTATTGCAACAGAAGATAAGCGATTTTACGAGCACTCAGGTGTAGATTTTTGGGGTGTATTTCGTGCAATTGTGACCAATATCACAACCGGAACCCGGAGCCAGGGTGCCAGTACCATAACGCAGCTGGTTGCGCGCAACGTTTATCTGAACCGAAAGAAAACCTTCACCCGAAAATTTCGTGAAATGTTCTTAGCTTGGAAGATCGAGTCCGAAATTTCAAAAAATCAAATTCTAGAGCTCTTCATTAACAAAGCCCATTTCAGCCATCGAGCTTATGGCTTAGGCGCAGCCGCACAGGTCTATTTTGGTAAAGAACTGAGCGATCTGACCTTGGATGAAGTTGCTATTCTTGCCGGCATACCCAAAGGTGAGTCGATATACAACCCAATCTCAAGCCCAGAAAACGCTGAGCGTCGTCGAAATCATGTCCTGGGCCGCATGTTGGCCGAAGGGTACATTGATCAGGCAACCTTCGAAGCCGCTGTCGCAAAGCCCATAGAATCTAGAAAGCACGGGACCGACCTCTCGGTTTCCGCACCTTACCTGGCCGAGATGGTCCGACGTGAAATGATAGACCGGTTCGGACGTGAAGAAGCCTATAACAACGGTTACCGAGTTTATACAACCATCAACAACAAGCACCAGATCGCAGCGCAAAAAGCATTGCGAAAAAGCCTGCGGGAATACGACCGTCGGCACGGTTACCGCGGACCGGAACAATCTCTGCAAAACTTATCTGACATGAGCAAAGAAGAAATGATAGAGCTGTTGGAAAGTTTGCCGGTGACCTCGGAACTCGAACCTGCGATAGTGCTGACAACCAATAAAGAAACCAATGCGGCAAGTGTTTTTACTAAATCTGGCGCGGAACGAATTATCGAGTGGGAAGGCATCAACTGGGCAGCGCCATTTATTAATAATGATCGCCGCGGCGCAAAACCCGATGCTGTCAGTGACGTGCTGAAACCGGGTGATGTTATTCGAATTATTGAAAGTGCAGAAGGCTCACTCGAACTCAGTCAAATCCCCGAAGTCAGTGGTGGGTTTGTCGCGCTCAAGCCTAACACCGGAGCAATCGAAGCGTTGGTCGGCGGCTACGACTTTAATTTGAACCAGTTCAATATGGTCACTCAAGCTCGCCGCCAACCGGGTTCAAACATAAAACCTTTCATCTATTCAGCGGCCCTGGAGAAAGGATATACCGCAGCCAGCATGTTAAATGATGCACCTTTCACTGAGTTTGACATAACGGCAGAGGATTTCTGGCGCCCTAAGAACGACAGTGGTCGCTACAAAGGTCCAACTCGGCTAAGAGATGCTTTACGGTTTTCCAATAACTCGATTTCTATTCGACTGATCAATGCGATAACCCCCCGATTCGCCGAAGACTATCTGATCCAACTGGGTTTTCCCGATGACTCTATGGATCCCTACAACTCTCTGGCTTTGGGGAGCGCCAGCTTTACGCCATTAGAGGTCGCAACAGGTTACGCAATTTTCGCCAATGGTGGCTACCAGATTAAGCCTTACTTTATCGAGAAAATAGAAACGCCCAATCAGGATGTACTTTTTGCCGCCGAGCCGGTTCAAGTCTGTAAAGAGTGTGAAGACATACTTGAACAGCAACAGATAGCACTGTCAGAGACTGAAAATGTGTCGCTTGGCAGTGAAAACAAGCTCAGTGAAGATGAGGCCGAGGGTTTCACCGATCCAATGTTTCAACCACTCGTAGCCTTGCCAAAGCTACCTATCGACGAAGACAAGATTGCACCTCGTGTTATCGATGCACGCAATGCTTTCATCATTAACAGTATGATGAAAGACGTGATTCACCGAGGAACGGCCTGGCGTACGCTTTACAACAGCGGCAGTCCGTTGTTGCGAAGAAATGATCTGGGCGGAAAAACGGGTACCACCAATGACGCAAAAGATGCCTGGTTCTCCGGCTACAATGGCGACTATGTCGCAACGGCCTGGGTCGGATTTGCTGACTACTCTTTAGCGCTTGGAAATGGCGAATGGGGCGGTCGAGCAGCACTGCCCATTTGGCAAAAGTTTATGGAAGTTGCTCTCGCCGGTAAGCCGGAGAACTCAATGGCTCAACCCGATGGCATTGTAACCGCAAGGATCGATCCGGAAACCGGAAAGCTCGCCAACAGCAATACCGAAAAAGCAATTTTTGAAATATTCAGAACCGAGTTCGTTCCAGAGAAACCTGAAGTTGAAGAAGAGAAAGATCCAACATCGGATATCTTCGATGCTTTCTAAAGGCCAAATCGAAAACAATAAAAAAGGCGCTTGATAGCGCCTTTTTTGATCCAGCAGGGAGGCTTACTTGTTGCCGCCACGACTTCCGAAACGTTTGCGGAAGCGATCAACTCGACCACCGGTATCAACAATTTTCTGCTTACCAGTAAAGAATGGGTGGCAAGAAGAACATACGTCCAAAGAAATGTCTTTGCACAATGTCGAGCCAACTTCAATCTTGTTACCACAGCTGCAAGTTGCAGTGATGGTTTCGTATTTCGGGTGAATACCTTCTTTCATAACATCTTCTCTCTTTCGTTGTGGATCGCTATTCACTGGCTCTCTGCGACAATGAACACCATCCACCCAGTTAGGGGACGCGGGATCATACTCTCACTGAGTTCGAAATTCAACCACCACTAAAAATAGCCACCACCACGGTTTTTCTTTACTTATTTCACCCAGCGCATACCATTGTGCCAAAAACCAACAAAGATTGAGAGTGAGTTTTGCCAACTTCGCAATTGGTGTCAGTCGCATTACCGGTCCCACTGCGCAGACTATTTACCTACAAGGTGGATAAAGTCGGCGATTTAACGGGTCACAGAGTCAAAGTGCCGTTCGGGCGCCAGAAACTGATCGGTATCGTCGTGGAACATCCGTCTTCCAGCGATTTAGCCAACGACTCACTCAAAACGGTACTCGCCGTAATTGACCAGGCTCCCGTGCTCAGCTTGGGTAAATTATGGGATCTGATCCGCAAAGTAGCGCAATACTACCACCACAGTCTGGGCGATAGCTTCGCAACGGCTTTACCCAATGCTTTAATGAAAGGAGAGCCCGCGTACCTGTTACCAGAAGAGTTTTGGCAAATTAACGAACAAGGACGACAAGGTCTTGCAACCCTTTCATCGCGGGCGGTAAAAATGCGCCAGGCCCTGACTATGTTGGCAAATGGCAGCGAGCCAATCAGTTACGAAACCTTGAAAGACAATGATATTAGTGCCAGCACACTGAAAAACCTGCAAAAAAAAGGTTGGATAGAACAACAGCTGGAGCGGCCCAAAGCGCCCAAAATAATTACTGGCCAAAGCAAGCAACTCAACGCCGAACAACAACAGGCTCTCGACTCAATCAATCAAGTGGCCGATCGGTTCAACGCGACTTTAATCGAAGGAATCACCGGCAGCGGCAAAACCGAAGTGTATTTGCAAGTCATTGAGCAGCAAGTAAAAATAGGTCGCCAAGTACTGGTGCTGATTCCCGAAATAGGCCTAACCCCACAAACGTTACGCCGCTTCGAACAACGGTTTCCAGGTCATGTTGGTGTGCTGCATTCCGGATTGACCGATCGGCAGCGATTAAATACCTGGCTGAAAGCCCGCGAAGGCATCATCAGCATCATTATCGGTACTCGCTCCGCCATCTTCACCCCGATGCAATCACCGGGCATGATCATCATCGACGAAGAACACGACTTATCCTTTAAACAACAAGAAGGGTTGCGCTATTCGTCTCGCGATCTGGCACTTCTAAGAGGCCAAATGGAGAATATTCCGGTGGTGCTGGGCAGCGCCACACCCTCGCTGGAATCACTCAAGAATGCTCTGGTCGGAAAATATCAGCACGTGCAACTCACCCAGCGCGCAACGGGCCAGAAGTTGCCCGACATTAAACTGCTGGATTGCAAAAACCAGCCCATGACCGAAGGCTTCAGCCTGCCTCTTTTAAAATCGATTGAACGTCACCTCAAAGATAACAATCAGGTGCTGGTGTTTATTAACCGTCGTGGTTTCGCCCCCGTTCTGTTATGTCATCAGTGCGGTTGGATAGCCGACTGCACACGTTGCGACAGTTACATGACTTTGCATCAATCGAAAGATAACGAATACCTGCAATGCCATCATTGTGGCCGTTACCAAAATAAAACCGTCTCTTGCCCCAAATGCAAAAGCCAGGAAATCGTTAGTGTCGGTCAGGGAACCGAACGCATTGAGCAATTTTTGAGAAAACGGTTTCCTGAAATTCCGTTGCAACGAATCGATCGCGATACAACACGGCGCAAAGAATCGATGAAAAACTACATTGAAGCCGCCAAAAAAGGAGAGACGCAACTGCTGGTCGGTACACAGATGATTGCCAAGGGTCATCACTTTCCCAAGGTTTCTCTGGTTGCCATTCTGGATATCGATGGCGCCCTGTTCAGCAGCGACTTTCGAGCCCCAGAGCGAGCTGCCCAGTTGATTACACAGGTTGCAGGCCGGGCAGGTCGCGCCGACATTGCAGGCGAAGTGCTGGTGCAAACTCACCACCCAGAACACAGCTTGCTGCAATCACTGACTCGAAACGACTACCACAAACTGGCCACCGAGTTGCTGGGCGATCGCCACGAAGCCCAAATGCCTCCGGTCACTTTTATGGCCTTGTTTCGCGCCGAATCACATAACAAACAGGCCGCCTTTGAGTTTTTGTCGTTGGTAAAACAAAACTTTCTACCCTTTGCCGAATCGCTCGAAGTGATGGGACCGGTGGCATCAACCATCAGCCGAAAGTCAGGACGGTTCCGCTTTCAGCTACTATTAAACAGCGAGTCCCGGAGTCAGTTGCACTCCGCCATCAGTCAACGTCTGGGCGAAATAGAAAGCTCATCATTGGCACAAAAAGTTCGCTGGTCGCTGGATATTGATCCGCAAGATTTACTCTAGGGTTTGCCAATCGTGGCAGCCCCGATCAGCATTTCGGCGAACACAAATTTCAAACACATCACTGTCAGAGTTCAGGTTGATTTCGGCAGGGAACGAAGAGGCATCCAGTGGCACCCAGTCCAGAACCAAAACCACCTCCAAGGTTCGTGCGACCAACTTGTGACTGTCATTCTCAGATAAGTTGTGAATCCGAAGCACACAAGAGTTAGAACGACAGTTCACTTTATCGACCACCGCACCATTTTCAGTCATGACTTCAGTGAGCGCCTGATTGATGCTTTGCTCGGCGGTATAAGCCCAGCTCGAATCAATTGGCTCGTTTTGAAAAGTAACGTTCTCACGACCTTCGGTGTCGGAAACATTCTCGGCATCAATTATATTTTTGGTATCAGAGATACCGTCGCCACTTGAATTCAAGTCGGTCGAAGTTTCGATCCGTTCAGAATCATTTGCGATCGTCGCCTCATTTTCGACTACTGAAGGACAAGCCATCTCAGGTGTTTTGATTATTCTTTTTTCAATAATTTCGGGCTCAGTCGAACACTCCGCCCGCTCCTCAGCTTTATCTGAACCCGCTGACAAGGAGCTAGACTGCGCATCAAAAAGCCATAAAATACTGCCAGAACTGATTATCCCGGCGACAAATCCTATGAATGATTTCCACATAAATATTTCCTGTGTTTGCGGACTCTTTTATCCGTCATTTTGAGACGATTCGGGTTCAACAATAGCGAAATCACAATCTCTCGGAGCCCTTGCGATGCAATATGAAAAAGTTTTCGTAACCGGTGACATATGATGCTTAACCACTCGATCAAGACCAAGACCCAATGAACGCTCAAGTTGTTTAAACACCTTTAACGACATTGATACAAATTCTGACAACTCGCCTTTCCTTTGAAAACTGACAAAGCACGCCGATGAGCGACAACTCAAAGTGTCGATGGTGCCACCTCGTTCGGCCATCAATGAAGACAATTGGTAACGAAGATTCTGTTCCATGTCGTACGCCCAGTCCGGATCCACTGGTTGAGCTTCAAAGGCTCGCAAAAAGTCCTCACTCGGTTGTTTCGGCATTTGCCTTGCTCCCAAACGAGAAGGATGCAGATCAAGTTGTTTCGCCGACGATTTTTGCCTATTACTGTCATCGTCGGTTGTATTCGTCGCATCGCCGTCTTGTTGGCATGCTGCAGGTTCCAAGACTGGTTTTTCAATAACCTTGGGTAGTGGAGTTTTGCATTTGGCCATCGTTGAGTCAGGACTTGCCGCTTGCGTACCCTTGGCCCAGAACCAATAGCCTCCCATCACCAAAAGTCCAACGGCAAAACCGATAAAAAACTGTTTCATAAAACTCCTTTTGATTAATGCCCGACAACGCCTTCCCTACACAACGACCCTTTTCAGACTGGGTTGAAATCATCCTTAAGATTGGCAATTACCGTCTATTTAACCACAAGCCTGCCAAAACAGGCTTAAATTATCAAATCATGTCGCTTAAGTATCGATAATCACACACAATTCAAGGATAATAAGGCCAATTTTTATTGTTTAATAATTAGATACGCGAATTCGATGAAAGACACTTTATTGCAACTGCTCGAGCAAGCCATCGCTCAACTGAAATCTGACGGTGTTTTGGCGGACGATATCTCGCCAAGATTGCAAGTTACCCACACCAAAGACAAATCCCACGGCGATCTGGCGACCAACCTTGCCATGATGCTTGCCAAACCGGTGGGTAAACCGCCACGTGACGTAGCACAGCTGCTGATCGAGGCAATACCAGACTCCAAGGCTCTACAAAAAGTCGAAATCGCAGGCCCTGGATTCATTAACTTTTTTATGGCGCAAGACGCGCAAAGTGCGGTCATCGAACAGGCGATTCAGTCAAAGGAAAAATTCGGCCACAGCAACATGGGCAAGGGCGAAAAAGTACAGGTTGAATTCGTCTCGGCCAATCCAACGGGCCCTTTGCATGTCGGTCATGGCCGTGGTGCCGCGGTTGGCGACTGTCTGTGCCGACTGTTAAAAGCAACCGGTTGGGACGTGACCGCCGAGTTTTATTACAACGACGCCGGCCAACAGATCAACAATCTGGCATTGTCGGTTCAGGCGCGCTGCAAAGGTTTCACACCAGACGACGAAAGCTGGCAAGACGACTGGTATCGCGGCGACTACATCAACGATGTCGCCAAAGATTACATGGCCAAAGCCAAAATCGACGCGGAAGATCAGCACGTCGTCGGCAAAGGAGATGCCGACGATTTAGAGTCGATTCGCCATTTTGCGGTCGCTTACTTACGTCGTGAGCAAGATCTCGATCTGAAAGCCTTTGAAGTTAACTTTGATAATTACTTTCTCGAATCATCACTCTACGAATCGGGTAAAGTTGATGAAACGGTTGAGACCTTAATCAACAATGGCTACACCTACGAAGACGGCGGCGCACTGTGGTTAAAAACCACCGAGTTCGGCGACGACAAAGATCGTGTGATGCGCAAAAAAGACGGTGGTTACACCTACTTTGTGCCCGACGTCGCCTACCATTTAAATAAATTCCAGCGCGGATTTAAAAAAGTGATCAACGAACAAGGAGCTGATCACCACTCGACAATCACCCGAGTTCGTGCCGGTTTGCAGGCGCTCAACATGGGCATTCCTGAAGGTTTCCCCGATTACGTTCTGCACCAGATGGTTACCGTAATGCGTGGTGGTGAAGAAGTGAAAATTTCCAAACGAGCGGGCAGTTACGTTACCCTGCGCGACTTGATTGACGAAGTCGGCCGCGATGCCACCCGATACTTTCTGGCAGCACGACGTGCCGAATCACAACTGACCTTCGACATCGAGTTGGCCAAGTCTCAAACGAACGATAACCCGGTCTACTACATTCAGTACGCGCACGCCCGCGTTTGCTCGGCGTTTCGTAAGTTAGAACAACTCGGGAAAGCGTTCGACTTATCCAACGGTCTGAATCACTTGAATTTATTAACTTTGGAGCAAGAAACCGATCTGATGGATAAAATGAGTCAGTTTCCGGATCTGGTCCAATCGGCGGCAAACAACTGTGAGCCACACGTCATCGCCCATTATTTGAGAGAGCTTGCCGCCCTGCTACATGGCTACTATCAAATCGGCTCAGATAACGCAGACCAACGCTGGATTGTTGATGACCAAAACTTATGTGATGCGCGTTTAACTTTAATCACCGCGGTTAAACAAGTGATCGCAAATGGGTTAGACTTGCTCGGCGTCAGTGCGCCCGACAAAATGTAAGCACTTTTCCCTCCTGGTCTCCCGCCAGCGCGGGAGACATTTAACACGCAGTAAACTATCAGGACGGTATCGATTCGATTTATGGCCAGAGACTACGCAAAAAAATCAGCGCCCAAAAAACGCAAGCGCAACGCAACGCGACGTAAAAAACAGGGGTTTCCAACCGCCGCAGTTTTAATCGTCGGTATGTTGGTTGGCGGCTTTATTGCGTTTTTGGCGTATTTAAAATGGTTGCCTCAACAGTCCAATTCGCCTGCGGTTGTCGAAACAACGCAATCAAAAAAGCCTGAAACAGAACCCTCTAAAGCCGACCCGAAAACACCGCAGGTACCAAAATACACCTTTCACGATATTCTTGAAGACAAAGAAGTGGTGATCCCGGAAGACGAACTGA
>JBPEWV010000033.1:0-25486 GCA_052032335.1 Pleionea sp.
GCCTGACCAAACATCTTACTTAGGCTTTCTTTATATAAGCCGCGGGCATAGATTCTTTGTTGCGAGCGACTTTTACCATCCATAATAGCCAGGTTGAGTTTTATTAAAGAATATCCTTCGCCATCATAGTGCCTCCTTGCAAAAAAAATTTTGTCTTTTTCTTTGGTTAAGGGATCAACTATATAGCCAGTAAGTCCTAAATCAAAAATATCGACATCAATTTCGCCCTCGGTATCTTTTAAGTTTAAGACTCTTAAAGGTCTATTCTTACCTTTGAGATCAAAGGATACGTAGATGGAATCATCATCTATCCAGTCAAAACCATTAATTTCATTACCTAAATCAGGTATAGCGAACACTTCTATCGCTTCTAGATCTTTTACTCTAAAAACAATAAGAGAGTTAAACTCATCTAAGTTCATCTGCCCGACAACAAGTTTTCCATCAGGACTTATTTTAAAAGAGTGATAATTCGAGCTTGCGAAAATATCGTGACTAGGAATAAGTTCTGACGCATGAGTACTTACGACTATCGAGAGGAAAAAGATAAAAGCAATGACTAATATTCTCATTTCTTATACCCCTTCAATTCACTGATGAATGGGAAAAAGTGGTCTTTATCAGAACCTGAGTAAACCAGCTTATACTGAGATAACAATCTCAGATAATTACTCTCTAGGTAACTCAATGCATCTGAAGAGTTATTTACAAGTCGAGCATTGTAACTGTATTGATTATTACTAGTAACAATAAAGTCACCAACATAGGTAATCTGATTACGCGCTACACTAAAGCGCCAGTTTATCTGAGAATCGCTATGATTCAAGTTAACGTAATAGTTTTTTCTCAAATCAATAGTACTGAACTCGTACTCTCCTTCGGGTAAGGAAACTAAAACATAAGGGTCCGCTTCTTCTAAAAGAGAACCATCAATTTTGGTAACTTTTTCCCCTGATATAATAATTTCATCAAAATAGGTATTTGATTTTACTCCAATGACAACCAGTCCATGATCATCAGGAACTGTTGCAATATCACTTAGTTCTAGGTTTTGCATTTGATACGAGCATGAAGATAGAAGTATGATAAAAATCATACTCCATAAACAAGTCTTTAATCGGTTTAAAAGGTTTTTTACTGTCATATAAATACCACTCCTCAGTATAATTATCCGTATTAATAATAATGATTTCTGAGTGCCAACTTTATCAGCAGAGTCGACACTCAGAATAAAAAGTACTCCCGCACGGTGTTCGAATCAATATTCCAACTGAACGTTTATACACCCTTCGATTCCCTCGAGATGATACAGCAGTTTGTTGGTCGGCTGTACTTTCCAATTTTCGTCCAAACCGATATTTGCAGTGTAGCCGTTCATCCGATACTTAAATTTAATAGGTGTCGTACCGTTTAAGCAAGGTTCAATAAAGTGCATGAGATCTTTGGCGATGCTATCTGGCACCTTGTTATCGTCAAGCTCGACACAAATGCATTTTGCGTACTGCTCTCGTGCCGTTAAAAAGTCGTACAGAGCGACTGTGTTGATACGCAGGCCGCCACTGAAGTCGTCGTGCTTCACATCACCTTCGACGATGATGATGTTGTCGTTCTTGATTATGTCTTTGTAATCTTCGTAAATAGCTGCGCCCACGAACAATGTAATGCGTCCACTTTTGTCATCAAGGGTAACAATGGCGAACCGATCCCCTCGTTTACTGGTGCGCACCATCACATCTATAATCAGACCAGCCGCTTTTACATTTTCACCGCGACGAGTGGGTTGCAATTGATTCAACCGGCTGGAAACAAAGTTTTTCAGTTCGGGCAAATAGCGGTCTATTGGATGGCCTGTCAAATACAATCCGAGCGTTTCTTTTTCACCCTGTAATACCTGTTCTTCTGGCCAAGGTCGTACTTTCGCCCAATTCAACTCACCGGTCTGAGCATTTGATGTAAACGCATCGCCAAACAAATCGTCCTGACCGATGGCGGCCGCTTTGTTTTGTTGATCGGCAGCACGAATGGCTTCTTCAAGACTCGCCATCAACACCGACCGATTAGGCCCAAGTTGATCTAAAGCGCCAGCACGAATTAAATTCTCAATGGTGCGTCGATTGACTTTTCTTAAATCGACTCGATTACAGAAATCGAACAAATCAGTGTAAGGACCATTGGCGTTGCGCTCATTAACGAAACTTTCAATCGCGCCCTCTCCGACACCTTTGATCGCACCGATACCATAAATAATGGTGTTTTCGTCAGTGACAGTAAACTTGTACTCACCCTGATTAACATCGGGCGGCGCAATATTAATCTTGTGCTGCAAACAGTCGTCGACGAAAGTAACGATCTTGTCGGTGTTATCCATATCGGCAGACATTACCGCCGCCATAAATGCGGCAGGGTAATGCGCTTTTAAATACGCCGTTTGATAAGCAACCAAGGCGTAAGCCGCAGAGTGCGACTTGTTAAATCCGTAACCGGCGAATTTTTCCACCAAGTCAAAAATGTTCATCGCCAGATCAGAATCGATGCCTTGCTTTTCCGCACCTTCTTTAAAGATGGCCCGTTGCTTGGCCATTTCTTCGGGTTTCTTTTTACCCATGGCTCGACGTAATAAATCGGCGCCGCCCAAACTGTAACCTGCAAGCACCTGAGCAATTTGCATTACCTGCTCTTGATAGACGATAACGCCGTAGGTGGGTTCGAGAATGGGTTCCAATAATTCGTGTTGATAGTCTGGATGTGGGTAAGAGACTTCAGCACGACCGTGCTTACGGTTGATAAAGTCGTCCACCATACCCGACTGCAATGGGCCGGGCCGAAACAAGGCCACCAGTGCAATAATCTCTTCAAAGTTACTCGGCACCAGGCGGTCGATCAGATTTTTCATTCCTTGCGATTCCAGCTGGAACACCGCAGTGGTATCGGAACGCTTTAGCAGATCAAACGTCGTTTTGTCTTCTAAAGGAATATGATTAATGTCGAGCGGTTCTTGATCAAGTTCGGCTCTTAACCGATTCACGATTTCCATTGCCCAGTCGATAATGGTTAAAGTTTTTAACCCCAGGAAGTCAAACTTTACCAGCCCGGCTTTTTCTACATCGTCTTTATCAAATTGCGCTACCAGACCACTGTATTCTTCATCGCAATAGATGGCGGTAAAATCGGTTAAGGTTGTCGGTGAAATAACCACGCCTCCGGCGTGTTTACCCGCCTGGCGGACAACTCCTTCAAGCAGCTTGGCCATTTCCCAGATTTCTTGTGCCTCTTCGTCCTGCTCAATAAAATCCACCAGTTCCGGCACTTCATCCAGCGCTTTGGCCAGTGTCATGCCCGGTGTCGGCGGAATCAGTTTCGAAAGGCGGTCGGCCAAACCGTAGGGCTTGCCGAGCACTCGCGCAACATCGCGCACCACCGCTTTTGCGGCCATGGTACCGAAAGTTATGATCTGTGATACCGCATCTCGGCCGTAGGTTTCAGCCACGTAATCGATAACTCTGTCGCGGCCGTCCATGCAAAAATCGACGTCAAAGTCGGGCATCGAGACACGCTCAGGATTAAGGAATCGCTCAAATAGGAGGTCGTATTCTAAGGGATCCAAATCGGTTATTTTGAGCGCATAGGCGACCAGCGAGCCGGCTCCTGAACCACGACCGGGTCCCACCGGAACGTCATTGTCTTTGGCCCATTGAATAAAGTCGGCAACGATCAAAAAGTAGCCGGGAAAGCCCATCTGGTTAATAACGCCAAGTTCAATTTCAAGCCGTTCGTCGTAGGGCTTTCGTTTTTCGGCAAAGTCTGGCGCCTCACGATCGAGTAATACATCGAGCCTTTCTTCCAATCCTTCGCGGCTCACTTTACACAGGTATTCGGCTTCGTCCATGTCTCCGGTTGGGAACTTGGGTAGATAATAGGTTCCGAGTTTTAGCTCGACCGAGCAACGTTTGGCGATTTCGACTGTGTTTTCAATGGCTTCCGGTATATCGGAAAACAACTCAACCATTTCTTCGGCGGTTTTCAGATATTGTTGATCGCTGTAATTTTTCGGTCGTTCCGGATCTTCCAATACCCGCCCCATGCCAATGCAGACCCGCGCTTCGTGCGCGACAAACTCTTCCTGCGACAAAAAGTGCACATCGTTGGTGGCCACCACCGGAATGTTCGAACCTTGAGCCAGCCCGATCGCAGCGTGAATGTAGTCGTCTTCATTGTCCCGACCGGTACGCTGCAACTCCAGATAATAACGGTTGTTAAAATAGTGTCCCCAGAAACCGAGCAAATGCGCTGCTTGCTCCATGTTATTGGCCAGAAGGGCTTTACCCACGTCGCCCTCGCGGCCGCCAGACAGAACAATCAGCCCGTCATTCCATCGCTTTAACCAGTCTCGTTTAATTAACGGAGTGCCCTTCTTCTGGTTGGTGCAAAAGGCTTCTGAGACCAGTCGTTTTAAGTTGGTATAGCCATCTTGCGTCTGACACAACAAAACCACCCGAAACGGTTCATCGCCCAGCTCCTCACACTCCACCCAAACGTCACAACCGACGATGGGTTTTACTCCATTCGACTGGGCTTCACTGAAAAACCGTACCATGCCGCAAATGTTATTTTGATCAGTTAACGCTACCGCAGGCTGCCCCAGCTCGGCCACCTGCTTGACCAGGGGTTTCACCCGACACAGGCCATTGGTCATGGAATATTCGGTATGAACACGTAAGTGGACAAAAGAGGACGTCATATAAACGAACTACCCGTCAAAAAATTGAGATTTATAGGACAATACTAAGCTAATCTGAAGACTAAAGGTAGCCTTGACAAAGGACTATATTTAAGGTCGATTTGACGTCTGTTGTGTTGCGTTTTTCGTTCGATCAGGTCGCACTTTGGTTAACGGTTAAAAAGCCAACTCAAGGTAAAATCTGGTGTAAACAATCCTGTCAGCCCGCCTTGCGGATCCACTCAAACCTCGGCACTTGTTTACCGTCGATCTCGAGCAATTCGGTAAACATTGCAAGTGGCCGGACCCACAGGGCGCGATCGCCGTATTGCGGTTGATACACCACCATAAGCTCGTCTGTTTCAGAGTGTCGGGCGACATCAAGAACCAGATACTCCTGGCCTTTATAATGTCGATAAATACCCGCTTGAAGTTCATCATTCATAAGTAATCAAGTTCGAAGTTAATACCGCTCTAGTTTAACCAGAAACACCAATGTTCTTCCACTTCCAGATGCGGCACAAACTTGTGCTAAAAATGAAGTTCGATTGACTTAATAGCTCTCGCTATTTCTTATTCTTGAAGCGATTGTCGTTAACCGCTTGATCGTAAATTTTTACAGGGGGGCTGAGACACCGAATGGAACGAGACCAGCCACTGTTCAGACGAATCGAATCTTGCAGTTTGCTGGTATCACGTTTTTGGCTGAATGCCAGGTACAATGTTTTATTGCCAAACAGCTTCCAGTAGACCTGTGAGCTGCCTTTTAACTTGGGATCGTTGTGAAACACCATACCATCGACGGCGATGGATGTACCGCAGCTATTGGCCCGCATGCGATACAAAATCAGCCAGCCCTTGTCTTCGGCCAGAAAATACAGGTTTTCACGCACGTTATCGCTTTGTGCCTGGTAAAACTCCAGTCGCTTGGAAAAACTGATGATGGCGTCATGCTTTCGAGCAACCGGAGACCAGTTGTCTTCGCCCACCAGCATATCGATGTCTGAGCTCTTCAAGAAAACCAGATTGGACTCGTTCTCCACCACATCAATGACCGAAAATCGGGCGTCACCGGGATCTTTCCAATAGAAAAACGGGATTTGAGTCGCAATGGCATCGTTCACATTCGCCATGTCTGGATGACTGACGTTAAAAGTGTCTTGTTCAATACCAAACCGATTGCAACGTGATGCGACAAATGGATTATCCAGATCAGCAAACTCCCAGGAAAACTCGCTTACCGAATGCTCACCGATCAGCACCACTTTCCCACAACGGGTGACCACCCAATCTTTTTCATTTAGTAGTGATAAATCCAGCTTTGAGGGATCTTGCTGCAAGGTTTATTCCCAAACGATCAACCATGCTTCTAGTTTAGTTAAAATAACAGCTTTTGCACAGGGGCATAGCTTTTGCGGTGAATTGGCGTCAGGCCAAGCTTAAGCAGGGCTTCGCGGTGTTGTTTGGTCGGGTAACCTTTGTGTTTGGCAAAACCGTAACCCGGAAAAGTCGCATCCAGTTCAACCATTTCACGATCGCGAGTTACTTTCGCAATAATGGACGCAGCACTGATGGCAGGCTCAGTTAAATCGCCTTGAATTATGGCTTCTGCTGACATAGAAAAATTGGGCAGTTTATTCCCATCAACCAAAACATGATTCGGCTCTGGATTTAAAGCGGCAACAGCACGCTCCATAGCAACCATTGATGCTTGCAAAATATTGATGGTGTCAATTTCTTCCGCTTCACAACGACCCAATGACCAGGCCAATGCCTTTGATTTTATTTCTTCGAAAAGTGCCTCACGTTTTTTTTCAGACAATTTCTTCGAATCGGTCAAGCCGTTAATCGGATTATCCGGATCTAAAATAACTGCGGCAGCCACTACGGGACCGGCCAAAGGCCCTCGTCCAACCTCATCCACTCCAGCTATCAAATTACGCATTCTTATTGTGTTCCAGCAGATTAATCACCGCGTCGGATGCTATTTTATCAGCATCTTTGCGAAGTTCATGATGAATGGTCTGAAAGGTCTGTATCATGTCCTGACATTCTGACGTGCCTTGCAATAAGGGTAAAAGGTGCTCGGCCAATTTGGCTGGCTGACAATCTTTTTGGATCAGCTCTTTTACGATAGGACGACCGGCAAGGAGGTTAGGCAAAGACACGTTTTTAATCTTTAACATGCGACTAAAAATTGCATAACTGAAACCGGACATTTTATACCCCACTACCATGGGCTTTTTTAACAATGTTGCTTCGAGCGTAGCGGTACCAGAGGCAATCAATACGGCGTCTGCTGCTGACATCACTTCTCGCGAATTACCGACCGTCAGGTGAACTTTAAACGGTAATTTTAGTTGCTCCAACTTTTCTAGAAATTGCAGTTTTCGCTGCTCATTAATGAGCGGAACAACGATTTCCAAATCGGGTAATTGTTGCTTGCACAATTCAGCCGCTTTTAAAAATGGTTCGGCGATGTATTTGATTTCAGAAGAGCGACTGCCGGGTAATACGGCCAACACTGTTTTCTCAGCGGCAATACCAAGATCGGCTTTATGTTTGAGCTTGTCGACTTCAAGAGGAATTTGATCGGCAAGTGGATGACCGACACAAGCGACCTTTATATTGTGCTGGTTATAATACGACTCTTCAAAGGTAAACAAACACAACATGAGATCAACGGCTTTTTTTATTTTAAAAATTCGTTTCGGTCGCCATGCCCAAACCGATGGACTGACATAGTGCACGGTTTTGATGCCAGCATCTTTCAATGCTAATTCAAAATCAAGATTGAACTCGGGTGCGTCGATGCCAATAAATGCGTCCGGTGGATTGCGTTTTAACTCTTCAACTAATTGTTGCCGTTTGCCACTCAATTCACGATAGCGCTTGAGTACTGCAAAAATGCCCATTACCGACAAGCGCTCCATCGGATAAACTGACTCACAGCCTGCCGCTTGCATTTTCTCTCCAGCAATACCACGAAACTCAATGCCGTCGCCATAAAACTGCTTTAACGCCTTAATAAGTCCAGCACCTAAAATATCGCCCGATGCTTCACCGGCGACGATAAAAATTTGCAAAGGTTTCATAGTGAAATTTATCGAGCAATGCCGCGGTTGGAATTTTCAAGAAAGTCGATAAACATCAAAATATGTTCCGACTTGTTTTCTTGCTGTTTTAACTCACCGATCGCTTGTTCTAACTTAAGACCTTTACGGTACAACACTCGATACGCGTTTTTAATGGCTCGAATGTCTTCGCTGGTAAACCCGCGACGCTTTAAACCTTCAGAGTTTATCGCACGGGGAACACCGTCTTGCAGCATAACAAAAGGAGGAATGTCTTGTGAGATTCGACTGTTCATTCCGGCAAATGCGTGGGCACCGATTTTACAAAACTGATGTACACCAGTAAATCCGCCAAGAATCACCCAGTCAGAAACACGGACGTGTCCGGCAGCTGAAGCGTTATTAGCAAAAATTACGTTATCGCCGATGATACAATCGTGAGCGATGTGGGTGTACGCCATGAACAACCCATTACTGCCGATTTGTGTGTAACCGATGTCCTGAACAGTACCACGATGAACCGTGCACGACTCGCGGAAAACATTATTGTCTCCGATAATCGTTTTGGTCGGCTCACCCTGATATTTTTTATCCTGATTTTCTTCACCAATGCTGGCGAATTGAAAAAAGCGATTGTTCTTCCCAATGCGGGTGTGGCCATTGATGACCACATGCGGTCCGACTCGTGTGCCCGAATCGATGGTTACATCGGGACCAATAATCGAATAAGGCCCAACCTCTACGTCGCTGGCCAACTCTGCTTTGGGATCAATAATCGCTGTAGGATGAATCATACAATGCTCTTTTTCGCACACATAAGATCGGCTGAACACACCACTTGATCGTCGACGATGGCTTCAGCTTTGAATTTCCACATGTCTTTCTTACGACGTTGCACAACCACGTGTAAATGAACCTGATCGCCCGGCTCCACAGGGCGCTTAAATCGGGCGTTATCGATGCCAACAAAATAATACAATGAGTCGCCGTCGGGCAGCTCGCCCATGGTTTTAAACGCCAAAATCCCGGTTGCCTGAGCTAAAGCTTCCAGAATGAGCACACCCGGCATAACCGGACGATGCGGGAAATGCCCTGTAAAACAGGGTTCGTTTACAGTGATGTTTTTGATCGCGTGTAAAGACTCTCCTAATTTATAGTCCAAAACCCGATCAATCAAAAGAAACGGATACCGATGAGGTAAATGTTTCATCACTTCGTGTATGTCCATCACTGAAATATCATTCTCTTGTTCACTCATCACTGCTCTCGCTTTTTAATTTTGCTAATTCTTTTTCAAGTTGCTTAACCGTCTTCGCCATTTCGTCTAATTGACGCAAACGGGCAACGTTTCGTTTCCATTCTCGATTGGACATCAATGGTGTGCCCGATGAATAAGCGCCTTTTTCTAACGACTTGCTTACCTGAGAGCCGGCAGTAATGTGTACCCCATCCGCCAGCTCAATATGTCCTAAAATCGTGACTCGACC
This sequence comes from Pleionea sp., assembly GCA_052032335.1. GTDB lineage: Bacteria > Pseudomonadota > Gammaproteobacteria > Enterobacterales > Kangiellaceae > Pleionea. The sequence goes on from JBPEWV010000033.1 coordinate 9,279, forward strand.
ACTCACTGTACAATAGCGGCCAACCTTAGAACTTCCGGCCACACCGGAATAAGCAGCCATAGCACTGTGATCGCCAAATTCCACGTTGTGGGCCAGATGACATAGATTATCTAATTTTACATCATTTCCAATCAGCGTATCGTTAATTGCGCCACGATCGATGGTACAGTTCGCGCCACATTCGAAATCATCACCAATGACAACGCCGCCCAATTGAGGGATTTTCACCCAATTACCCGACTCGTTGGCAAAACCAAACCCATCGGATCCGATCACCGAGCCCGAATGCACAATGGCTCGTTTTCCGAGCGTCACGCCGTGGTACAAAGATACATTGGCATGCAGCCTTGAGTTTTCACCGATCCGACATCGTTCGCCAATAAAACACCCCGGCCCAATCTGAACGCCTGAATCCACCGTAACATTGGCATCAATGGTAACGTTAGCAGCGATTGAAGCGTTGGGTGAAACAGTTGCACTGGGATCAATAACAGCACTCGGATGAATACCTGACGGCTGCTGTGGCGTGGTATCCAATAGTTGGGCAACTTTGGCGAATCCCAAATAGGGGTTTTTCATTACCAGTGCATTAACCGGGCACTGCTCCGCCAGTTCCTCTGACAGAATAATCGCGCTGGCACCCGTCGTCTGTAAAAAAGATTGATATTTCGGATTACTGAGAAAGGCGATATCGCCGTCACCGGAATCCTGGATGGTATTAATAGCAAAGACGCGGCAAGCCGCGTCTCCTTTTACTGTTGCACCAATTTTTTGGGCAATGTCTTTCAGGGTGTACCCTTTATCCGACATTAGTTTTTCCCCAAATTAATTTCCAGCAGCGCCCAGTTTCGCAAGAATTTGGTCCGACACATCCAATGAAGGATCGGCCCATAATAGAGCGTCTGAATTTACGATCATTTTATAACCGTTTTTCTCAGCGAATGTTGCCACTTCTTTCATAATTGACTGGGCTAATACACGTTGCTCATCTTGGCTTCGACGCTGCATGTCTTCTTGAAGTGCGTTACGTTTCAACTTGATTTGAGTTTCTAACTCCTGACCTTTACGGTTCAAGTCGATGCGCTCTTGTTCGCTCATAGTGGTACCGTCTTTTTTGAACTTCTCTTGAAGTTTCTGGTACTCGCTAACTAACCCTTTGATCGCTTCTTCTTGTTCTTTAAACTCAGACTTAAGTTTTTCAGTAATAGCGACTCGTTGTGGCGACTTAGTCATTACGTATTGCACATTAACGTAACCAAGTTTAGCTTCTTCTGCCTGTGCCACCGACGCCATCGCAATAACAGATAGCAAAATAGTCATTAATTGTTTCAAAGTACTTCCCCTTGTGTTCTAAGTCTTAATTGTATTTAAAATATACGGATTATTTAAAATGTTCGCCCAATGTTAAATTGCAACGTTTCAAACTCATCAAAGCGCTGCTCTCTAATGGGGCGACCTAAACTGATTGATATCGGGCCCATAGGTGATAACCATTGTACCGCAAATCCTGCTGAGACTCGATAGGTTCCAGCGTCGCCGTAATCGGGCATTGGGCCCTGTGCACCATTAGGCAAAATAACCGACATGCCTGCGTAATCCTCGCGATCGAACTTGGTACGCCAAACATTACCCACATCAACAAAGAAAGACGTTCTCACCGAACGGTTATTTTCGGCAAACGGTGTTGGGAAAATGAGCTCTAAGGTACCGGTAGCCTTAGCGTTACCGCCCGATGAAAAACGGGTCAACTGAATATTATCGAATTCAGATGGAAGCAACACATTAAAGTCGGTACTGCCATCTGGCCCCACAATCGTTCTTGTGGTGGGGCTGCGAATAATCTCTCTAGGCCCAACTGTATTGTTTTCAAATCCGCGCAGAGAATCGGAAGATCCGCCGTAAAAATTCTCAAAATACGGTAGGTCTTCGTTCACACCTTCACCGTAGCCATCACCAAATGAGAAAGATGCGGCAGTCTTCAAACTCCAGCCTCGAGCAAAAGCCCAGTAATTGGAGAAGTTGTAACTAATTTTATAATACTCAAGATCACTATTCGGTACTGAGGCCTCTAATGACACCTGATTCAACGAGCCATTGTCGGGGAATATTCCTCGATTTAAAGTATTGCGCATCCAACCTGTTTGCAATTCAAACAACTCAAAATCAAGTGAGGTATCGACGAACGGGTCCAGACCAAAGCCACGGAATAAATCCATAATGGGTTCTGAGCGGCCACCGGATTGCGAGCGAGGGTAAGAATTCAATTGATTGCGTAAAAAGGTACCACCAAAGCTGAAACGGGATACTTCACTGAGTGGCACACCCCAGGTTGCTCCAAGCCCTAATGATTTTTGCGATGACCGGTTGATGTTTAACGCAGAATAATCGGTTTCACGATAGAACAAGTTGTAACCCAAACTGATGCCATCGATGGTGAAATAGGGGTCGGTATAACTGAAATTGTAATTCTTAACCGCTTTCGAATTATTCAAAGAAAAGGCGACGCGATTACCACTACCCAAAAAGTTTTCGTGACTGATACTGGCCTGAAGCGATAAACCGTAAAAACTTCCGTAACCTAGTCCACCAGAAATGGTTCCTGCGGAGCGCTCTTTCACCTGAAACTCGACATCCACCTGGTCTTCGGTGCCTTCCACTTTAGGTGTTTCAACAGACGCCTCTTCAATAAAAGACAAACGTTCCAGACGGGTTTTCGATCGTTCAACCAATTGAGTCGACAGAGCTTCTTTTTCCATCAAACGAACTTCGCGACGCAATACATGGTCGTCAGTAGCCTCGTTACCTGTAAACACCACGCGTCGGACGTAGGTTTTTTGTTTCGGGTCGACAAAAATGGTCATACTGACTTCAAGGTTATCTTCATCAATATCTGGCACGCTCAATACCTTGGCGAAGGCGTATCCTTTATAACCCAACCATTCCGAAATTCGTTCCTCAGCAAAACTGATGGCCGCACCACTGTAAGTGTCACCTTTTTTCAACGGTACCAGTGAGCGCAATTGTTCTTCAGTGTAAATCAACTCACCAGAGAACTTGATTTCTTTCACCGTGAACTTTTCACCTTCATCAATATTAAGCGTGATGAACATACTTTTACGATCCGGTGAAATAGAAACCTGTGTCGAGACAATTTGAAATTTTAAATACCCGCGATCCAGATAATAATTGCGCAGCTTCTCCATATCGCCGGATAATTTTTCACGGGCGTATTGATTATCGCTGGTAAAAAAGGAAAACATGCCACCGGTGGTGAGTTCAAATTGATCGAGCAATTCTTCGTCAGTAAATATACTATTACCAACTATATTAATTTCTTGAATTGTCGCTGGCTCACCTTCGTCGATATCGAGACGAACTTGCACTCGATTGCGCGACATGTTCACTGCCCGGGTTTTAACATCGACGCCGTACTTACCATGGGAGAAATATTGATTTTGAATTTCGGAGGCGATTGCTTCTAACGCGGCAGCTTGAAAAACTTCTCCTTTGGCAAAACCTGCGCCACGCATTCCGGCGAGTAAGTCTTCGGTTTTAAGCTGCTTATTTCCGTCAATAATAATTTCAGAAATAATCGGACGCTCTTCAACTTCGATGATCAGCGTGTTGCCATCGCGCAATACTTTAATGTACTCAAACGAGGTCGAATCATTGAGTGATCGAATCACACTCGGTAGACGAGCTTGATCCAGCGTTTCACCAACTTGAATCGGAAGATAGGTAAAAAACGTTCCCAGTTCGATTCGTTGCAAACCTTTCACTTTGATATCTTCGACTTTGAATGGCTCAAATCCGGCCATCAGAGAACTGCTCGCAAGCAATAAAATCGAACTAAAAATTATTTGTTTTATTGTCATATAGACTGTCGAACTCCAAAACTACAAACGAGCGATATCGTTAAATATTGCAATAGTCATCAACCCAAGCACCATCAAGATGCCAACTTTCATACCAAATTCCTGAGCTTTTTCTGATAAAGGTTTGCCCTTAATCCACTCAAGGGTATTGAACAATAAATGTCCACCATCGAGCACAGGAACCGGCAACAGGTTTATAAGACCAAGATTCACGCTGATCATTCCCAAAAAGCTGAGGAAATATACCAGTCCTCCGCGCACAGAGCTACCCGCACCTTCGGCAATTGAGATAGGTCCACCCAGCGATTTGGTAGAAACTTCCCCTAAAATCAACTTCTTAAGCATGGTTACCGTTAATGAAATAACTCGCCAGGTTTCATCAACCGCTAAGACAAACCCTTCGTACACGCCCGCTTCATGGATTTTTACTGCCTGATAAGGCATTACACCGATTAAAAAACGACCATTTTCTTGTTGCGGCCGAATGTTTAATTGCTGATTCACACCGTTTCGCTCTACGGTGACGTGAATCGCCTCGGTAGACTTTACCGACTGCATGAACTTAGCGACATCATTAAACGATTTAATCGGAATGTCGTTCATTTCAACAATTCGATCGCCGACGCGCATACCGGCCGCTTTTGCGGCACCATCGTCAGACATCCCTCCAATCAGCGAATCCAACTCTCGCTTCGGAACAATCCCTAGACTTTTAAAAATGTCTGGACGGCGATCATTGACCTGCCACTGGTCAATATTCATACGATGTGTTTGTTGGCTGCCTGTAATAGGATCTTGAGTTACTAACTCAATGGTTCCCTGCTCGCCCATTCGTTCAACCAATGCCCAGGAAACGCTTTTCCATCCGGATACAGGTTCATCGTCTATCGCGACGATTTCGTGATTGGCTTTTAGACCGGCCTTTTCAGCAATGGATCCCTCAACCGGCGAACCTAAAATGGGTTTAGGTTCGACCACACCCAACATAAACATAAACCAGAAAACAATTAGCGCTAAAAGAAAATTGGCAACCGGCCCGGCAGCCACGATGATGTTACGCTTCCATATCGGTTGTCGGTTAAAAGCGAACGGTTTATCTTCTTCGGCAACATCGCTGTCTCGTTCGTCGAGCATTTTGACATAGCCACCAAGCGGAATACCGGCAACCACAAACTCAACACCATTTTTAGCAACACGCTTGTATAAAGGCTTGCCAAAACCAACCGAGAAGCGCAAAACTTTTACGCCCAGTTTTCTAGCCGCATAATAATGCCCCCACTCATGGAAAGTAACTAACACCCCGAGTGTGACCAGTAATGAAGCTGTATAAAACAAAAAATCTAACATTAATTCATTGGTACCTTTTTACTGACGCTCTATGATCGAAGCGGCTTCTCGTCTGGCAGCTTCATCCTGCGCTAACAGCTCGTCAATTTCGACGCATGTTTTATTGTTCACACGCTGCATCACTGAAGCGTTAATACGGGCAATTTCTGGAAATCGAATTTTGCCGTCTAGAAACGCTGCGACAGAAACCTCATTCGCAGCATTTAAAATTGCCGGCATGCTACCACCTTCTTCGAAGGCGTCAAATGCCAAGCTCAGACATGGATAACGAACGGCGTCTGGTTTTTCGAAACCTAATTGAGTGACCACAGCAAAATCCAATGGTTCCACCCCTGCCTCAATTCTCTCCGGCCAGGATAAGCCATAAGCAATGGGTGTACGCATATCAGGTTGCCCCATTTGCGCCAGAACGGAGCCGTCCTGATAACTCACCATCGAGTGAATGATACTTTGCGGATGCAACACCACTTCGAGCTGTTGTGGGCTGATCTGAAATAAATGACAGGCTTCTATAACTTCCAGTCCTTTATTCATCATCGTGGCTGAATCAACCGAAATTTTCTTACCCATATCCCAGTTAGGATGCGCACAAGCCTGCTCTGGAGTAATATTTTCGAACTGCTCCAGAGGCGTGGTTCGAAACGGACCGCCAGAACCGGTCAATAGAATTTGACGTATGCCTGAGTTTTTAAACCCATTATCAAAATAATTATGCGGCAAACATTGAAATATCGCGTTATGTTCCGAATCAATCGGTAACAGCGTGGCATGGTTGTCTTCTACGGCCTGCATCAGCAAGTTACCGGCGACAACCAGAGCTTCTTTATTCGCCAGTAGTATTTTTTTTCCAGCTTTGGCGGCGGCTAAAGTCGGTAACAAGCCGGCAGCACCGACAATGGCGGCCATCACCGTATCGACTGAAGAGTCAGCAGCAATTTGTTCCAACGCCGAATTTCCAAAGAGCAAGGTCGTCTCTTCCGACGCCACAGCAAACTGTTGCTCTAATTCAGTCGAAGGTTGAAGATTTGCAAGCACGGCAAATTCAGGGCGAAACTGCTTCACCTGCTCCAATAGCGCATCGACACTGCGACTTGCAGACAGAGCATAAACGGAAAACTTATCCGGATGTCGGGCAATCACATCGAGGGTGTTAACGCCAATTGAGCCTGTTGAGCCCAGAATCGAAACGCGTTGCATTAAAGCCATCCCTGTAACGATGCGAACAATAAAAAGAAGGGAGCTACCGCAATAGTGCTGTCCAGACGATCCAGAATGCCGCCATGTCCTGGCAATAGATGACTGGTATCTTTGAGATTTTCCTGACGTTTTAACAAACTGACAAACAGATCACCAAACACGGAGATAACTGTGATTAAACAAATGGATAAAACAAATAATGGAACATTTTCAATGTGCAAATTCAGCAGGTAACTGCCTACAAAAGCGACCAGCAAACTCAAGACGATGCCACCGATAAAACCTTCCCAGGTTTTTCCGGGACTAACGCTTGGCGCCAGCTTATGTTTTCCAAATGTTTTACCGAACACATAACCACCGACATCGGCACCCCAGATAAGCGCCAACATAAACAACACCAGAAAACCGCCAAAATACGGGTCTTGTACAATTTGAGTGTTTCGAACGGCAATGGCGGCAACCCAAAAGCCGACAATAAAAATGACACCCATTAACAAACGCACCCAAGGCGAGCGATTCCAGAATGACTTCGACTTCTTGGAAATTAAAATCATCACAATTGCGATAGCCCAACCTATAACGGCCAACCAATAGGCAATTAAAGTTGAGGTCATGTGCCATTCGATGAACCAGGTTGACGGCCATAAAGAAAGATTCTGATTAAAATACCAGACAACAATGGAAACCAGAGACAAACTCAATGCATACAACGACTTTTGCGCACCTTTAGTCAACCCCGATAATCGAGCCCATTCCCACCCCATCAGATAATTTACCGCCAATAAAGCCACGGCAAATCCTTGCAGGTTGACTGCAAACAATACAAACCCAACCACTGGTAATAGGAGTAGCGCAGTTATAATTCGCTGTTTCAGCATAAACTGTTTCTCTGTAATTGTTTTTAGTTAGCCGCTTCTTGTTCGATTTGCTCGCCGGTTTTGCCAAACCGTCGCTGCCGTGTGGCAAAATCACTGACGGCTTCTTTCAGCGCCTGTTCATCAAAATCAGGCCATAACAATGGCGAAAAATACAATTCGGAATAGGCGCACTGCCATAACAGAAAGTTACTGATTCGTTGTTCTCCACCGGTACGAATCAATAAGTCAGGCAATGGGAGATCGTTTCCGAGCAAGTGAGCCTGCAATTCTTCTGCCGTGAGTTTTGGTGTCGTATTATCCGATAGTTTCTTTTCAATGACTGAATTCGCAGCTTGTACAATGTCCCATTGCCCACCGTAGTTGGCAGCAATTTGCAGAACAATGCCATCGTTGTTTTGCGTTAACAACTCAGCTTCTCGAATTGCTTTTTGCAACTTATCATCGAATCGGCTAATGTCACCTATCACTCGAAGTTGTACATTATTTTTATTTAACGACTTACTTTCTTTTGTCAAACCAGTGACAAACAAGTTCATCAAAAAACCGACTTCGTCTTTCGGACGATTCCAGTTTTCGCTGCTAAAGGCAAACAAAGTCAGGACGTCTATACCTAAAGCGCCGCAAGTCTGGACCATTTCACGGGCGCGATCCATTCCCGCTTTATGGCCTTGCACACGCTTTTTGCCTCGTGCTTTCGCCCAACGTCCATTGCCATCCATTATAATAGCGATGTGACGCGGCTTAGTATGTTCGATTGTTCGCTCTGATTCTGACATTCTTAAATACACAAACGCCGCGTTTTGCCAACGCGGCGTATTTATCTTTCAAGACAAGATGGAATTATATTTCCATCAACTCCTCTTCTTTTTCAGCTAAAACCTTGTCAATTTTAGCGACGTGCTCGTCGGTTAATTTTTGAATATCGTCCTGAGCACGTCTTTCATCGTCTTCCGATATTTCTTTTTCTTTGACCAGATCTTTTAATGTCGAGTTTGCATCGCGACGAATATTTCGCACAGCAACTTTCGCATTCTCGGCTTCGCCACGAACCACTTTTATCAGCTCTTTTCGCCGTTCTTCCGTCAATGGAGGTAATGGAATTCGAATTACCTGTCCGGCAGTATTTGGATTAAGCCCCAAGTCGGAATTCATGATGGCTTTTTCAATCGGTGCCACCATGTCTTTCTCCCATGGCTGAACTTGCAAGGTCCGAGCATCAGCAATCGAGACGTTGGCGACTTGAGTAATGGGCGTGTCCGAGCCGTAGTAAGAAACCATCAAATGTTCAATCAGGCTGGGATGCGCACGGCCAGTACGGACTTTGGTCAGATCGCTTTTAAACGCATCTACCGATTTGCCCATGCGTGTTTTTGCATCACTTTTCACATCGTTAATCACTACCTTTCCCCTGTATTATTGGTTATTGGCACTCGATTAATGTTCCTTCCTGTTTGCCTGTGGCAACACGCACCAGAGCACCCGGGTTGTTCATGTTAAATACGCGAATTTTCTTTTGATGATCTCGCGCCAAGCAAAATGCAGTCAGGTCCATAACGGCTAACTGCTTATCCAGAGCTTCGGTGTAACTTAATTGTTCGTACTTTACGGCATCAGAATACTTGTTCGGATCCGCCGAGTAGACACCATCGACTTTGGTTGCTTTACAAATTAAATCGGCTTCAATCTCAATACCGCGCAAACAGGCGGCGGTATCGGTAGTAAAGAAAGGATTACCGGTGCCAGCACAGAATATTACCACCTGGCCACGCTCCATAAAGCGCATGGCAAAACGACGGTTATAATCTTCACAAACTCCGGTCAGCGAAATGGCGGACATAACTCGTGTTTCAATACCCGAGCGTTCCAAGGCATCTTGCAGGGCCAGAGAGTTCATCACGGTTGCCAACATTCCCATATGGTCACCAGCAACCCGATTCATTCCAGCACGTGCCAGTTTCTCGCCACGAAACAGGTTTCCGCCACCGATAACGATGCCAACTTGAACCTTTGCTTTCACAATATCGCGAATTTCACTGGCCATTCGGTCCAACACCTGTGGGTCGATCCCGAACGACTCCTGGCCCATCAGCGCTTCGCCACTGAGCTTTAATAAAATCCGTTTATACGGAAGCGAAGGTTCAGTTGTCATTCAATTATCTCCAATTACTCGCCGCGTACCTGAGCCATTACTTCAGAAGCGAAGTCTTCTTCTTTCTTTTCAATGCCTTCGCCAACTTCAAAGCGTACAAAAGATAGTACCTCAGCCGACTTAGATTTCAATAACTTCTCAACCGTTTGCGATGGATCTTTAACAAATGGCTGGCCAGTCAAGCTGATTTCACCGGCGAATTTACGAATTCGACCGCCAATCATTTTTTCTACGATGTCAGCTGGCTTTCCGCTTTCAAGGGCCTGAGCGGTAAAGATTTCTTTCTCTTTGTCCAGAATCTCGGCTGGGATCGCTTCAGGATTCAAGTAATCTGGCTTGCTTGCAGCAATATGCATCGCAAGATCGCGATTTAATTCGTCGTCGCCACCTTTGGTTTCGACCACAACCCCGATGCGAGCACCGTGCTGGTAAGACCCGAGGCTTCCGTCATTCGATTCAACAATAGAAACTCGACGAACGTTCATATTTTCGCCAATTTTAGCAACCAGGTTTTCACGGGTTTGTTCTACAGTGTGTTCACTGTCAAGGCTTGCAGCTTTTAAGGCATCAACATCATTGATTTTGCCTTCCAAAGCAACTTCTGCAACACGATTGGCGAAAGCAACAAAGTTTTCGTCACGCGCTACAAAATCAGTCTCGCAGTTTACTTCAACGATGGCCGCTGTTTTTGCATCGCCAGAAGTTTTAATCACAATAAGACCTTCAGCAGCAACTCGACCTGCTTTTTTAGCCGCTTTGGCCTGGCCAGATTTACGCATGTTATCGATGGCTTTTTCGATATCACCATCGGTTTCAACCAGTGCTTTTTTGCACTCCATCATGCCCGCGCCTGTGCGCTCGCGCAGTTCTTTTACTAATGCAGCAGTAATTGCCATGATAATTCTCCAATGTATCTGCCGTAGAACACGGCTCAATAATCAAGAAACGTTTGTTTGCAAACGCATAACTCAGACTCTAAAAAAGGGGGCGTCGCCCCCTTTTTATATCTGAGCAACCTGTCTAATTAAGCTTTTTCAGCTTCAGATTTATCAGCTTCTTCTACGTACTCTTCTTCGCCTGCTTGCTCAACAACCTGAGCACTTTGACGAGCGTCAAGTACCGTATCAGCAACAGAGCTTACGTATAACTGAATTGCACGAATCGCATCATCGTTTCCAGGAATTACGTAGTCGACATGGTCAGGGTTAGAGTTGGTATCAACAACAGCAACGACTGGAATTCCCAGTTTACGCGCTTCTGCGATAGCGTTGTGTTCGTGATCCGCATCGATGACGAACAATACGTCAGGAAGACCGCCCATTTCTTTAATACCGCCAATACTGGCTTCTAGCTTGTCCATTTCGCGAGTCAACAACAAAGCTTCTTTTTTGGTCAAACGGTCGAAAGTACCGTCCTGACTTTTGACTTCAAGGTCTTTCAAACGCTTGATAGACTGACGAATGGTTTTGTAGTTGGTCAACATACCGCCCAACCAACGCTTATCAACGAAAAACTGACCGCAGCGCTTGGCTTCTTCAGCGATGATTTCACTGGCAGCACGCTTGGTACCGACGAATAAAATCTTACCTTTACGAGATGCAACACTTGAGATGTAGTTCAACGCATCGTTGAACATGGGTAATGTTTGCTCAAGGTTGATAATATGAATGTCGTTACGTGCGCCAAAGATGTATTGCTTCATCTTTGGATTCCAGAAACGGGTACGGTGACCGAAGTGAACGCCCGCCTGGAGCATGTCACGCATTGAAACTTTTGCCATTATTTTTTCTCCAAAATCAAGGGTTTAACCTCCGCAAATCCCATAAGTCAACCAGCGAGACCTCTCGGTGTGCCAGCACCCTAACTCATGTGTCGATTTGCGTGTGTTTTTGATTAACCGGACGGAACATCCGACCGGGCGCGATTTATACCACATCTGATAGTCAAGAACAATCAAAAGTCACGCTAAATGCCTGAGTTGGAGGGGGCTTTAGCAATTTTAGGGGTGTTATTGTCAAACCTCGCGAATAAAGTTTCCGCAGATCCGTGAAGTAGAGCGAGAAAAGCATTAGAATCCACGAGGTTAACTTATCAATCGACAAATGAAACAGGTTACGATATTAGATGAATATCAAAATTAAAACGCCCGAAGAAATCGAAAAGATGCGTGTCGCTGGCAGACTTGCCGCTGAAGTTCTTGAAATGATTGGTCCGCACGTTAAAAAAGGAGTCACAACCGAAGAACTGAACCAGATATGCCACGATTACATCGTCAACGAGCAAGGCGCGATCCCTGCCCCTCTAAACTATCATGGCTTCCCAAAATCCATCTGTACCTCAGTTAACCACGTGGTTTGCCATGGCATCCCCTCGGACAAAAAGCTTAAAGACGGCGACATTTTGAACATCGATATCACCGTTATTAAAGACGGTTACCACGGCGACACCAGTAAAATGTTCACCGTAGGCAAACCCAAGGTCATGGCCGAGCGACTAATAAAGGTTACTCAGGAATGTCTTTACCTGGGTATAGACATGGTCAAACCCGGTGTGAAACTGGGTGATATCGGTCACGCGATTATGAACCATGCGGAAAAACACCATTATTCCATTGTGCGAGAATATTGCGGTCACGGCATTGGCGCCGAGTTCCACGAAGATCCGCAGGTATTGCATTACGGTAAACCCGGTACTGGGGTCGAGCTTAAAGAAGGCATGTGTTTAACCATTGAGCCGATGGTCAATACCGGAAAACGGCACGTTAAACTACTACCCGACGAGTGGACGGTTGTTACCAAAGATCGAAGCTTATCCGCACAATGGGAGCACACGCTTTTGGTTACTGCTGACGGTGTCGAAGTTTTAACCAAAAGAAGTGACGAAAACTTTTAATGAATTCTCGCGTCCTTCAGCAACTTCCGCTGCCTGAAACGCCAAGCATCGAGCTCGCCGATATCGAGTCGGGTATTGCCATTCAACGCTGCAAGACCTATTTGAGTGAAGGGCAATCGGTTCTCAACGCGGCATTTAATAAACGAACCTCGGTGCGTCATCTGGTACACGCCCGCTCCAATCTGGTCGATCAGCTGCTAAAGGTATTGTGGCGATCGTTCGAACTGAGTGATCAAGAGTGTGCATTAATTGCTGTTGGCGGATACGGTCGCGCCGAGTTGCACCCCGGCTCTGATATTGACTTATTGTTCATCATCGATGACAAAACTGCCGACAAGACGCTGAATAACTTACAGCAATTGGTAACTTTCTTCTGGGATATCGGTTTTCAAATTGGGCACAGCGTTCGAACCATCAATGAATGCAAAACCAAAGCCATTGAAGACATTACTATCGCCACCAATTTAATTGAATCTCGACTGATTATTGGATCCGAACCACTTTTTCAGCAAATGCGCTTAGAAACCGGACCGGACAAAATATGGCCGGCCAGGGATTTTTACGAAGCCAAAATTGCGGAACAAAAAGCACGTTATCGCAAATACAAAGGCTCATCGTTCGAGCTTGAACCGAATTTAAAAGCCAATCCTGGTGGTATTCGAGACATTCAGTTGGTTGGCTGGATTGCCAAACGATATTTCGTCTCCGAATCACTGCACGATCTGGCCAACGACGGCATATTCACCTTAAAAGAATACCGGACATTAATGAGCTCTCAGTTGTTCTTGTGGCGTGTTCGATTTGCATTGCACGTCATTACCGGGCGCGGAGAAGACCGCTTGTTATTCCAGCACCAGAAACTCGTGGCCGACTACCTGGGATTTAAAGACAAAAAAGAAATACTCGCCGTTGAACAATTGATGCAAAAGTATTATCGAGCGGCGAGTAAAATACGCAATGTGACTGAGTTGCTTCTGCAAGTCTTCGAAGAAGTCATATTGGACACCGATAAAACCTTAAACATCGAGCCCATCGACGACTACTTTCAGCTGGAAAACGATCGCATCGCCCTTAAAAACCCGAACCTTGTGGCCGAAAAACCCGAGCTATTGCTCGAAACCTTCATCGTTGCCGCGCGAGTTCCGGGCAATAAACATGTTAGCGCCAAAACACTGCGTGCAATTCGTGACAATCGCCACCTGATTGATAGCAGTTATCGTAACAATGAAAAGTACAAGCGGTTATTTCTCGAGTTTTTCAGTATTAAGCACACTGGCGATCGACCGCTATTTCTCATCAAACGTAACGGCATATTGGCGCAATTTTTACCGCTGTTTGAAAAAATATCCGGGCAAATGCAATTTGATATGTTCCACGTTTATTCCGTCGACGAACATACCCTGTTTTTACTGAAGAACCTGACCCGCTTTGCCAACCCCGACTTTGCCGACGAGTTCCCCTATTGCAGTAAAATCATGCAATCGCTGGATCGCCCACAGTTAATTTTTCTGGCCGGATTATTCCACGATATTGCCAAAGGTCGCGGCGGCGATCATTCGACCTTAGGTGCCAAAGACGCCTATGATTTTTGTCAGTATTTGCACATGCCGGAAGAAGAAGCCGAAATTGTCTCCTGGCTAGTGCAGTACCATTTGATGATGTCGGTTACCGCGCAACGCAAAGATATATCGGATCCAGAAGTTATCGCCTACTTCGCCGAACAGGTGAAAACTCAGCAACGACTGGATTTACTATACATCTTGACCGTTGCCGATATCCGAGCCACCAGTCCCAAGTTATGGAACTCCTGGAAAGACGCGCTGTTAAAAGAATTGTATTTAACCACCAGCGATTATTTTGCACGCAAATCTCACAAACCAGTATCTGAAGCGGAGCATATCTCCGAAATCAAACAGCAAGCTCTGCAGCGATTGAGTGAAAAGAAAGTACCGGAAAGTGAAGTGCTTAGTCTCTGGGCAACTCTGGAGGACAGCTACTTTAAAACCACGCCGGTTGATCGGCTTGTGTGGCAAACACGTTCGGTAATAAAACACGCCCATGGTAATGCACCTTTGGTCGAAATCAAACGGCATTACAATGACGCTGGTACCGAGATTTTTATTTATACCTCTGACCAACCCGGGTTATTCGCTGCCATGACGGCCATTTTAAGTCAGAAAAACCTGCGAACTCAGGCGGCCGAACTATTTACCAATCGCGATGGAAAATGTTTTGACTCGTTTGTCGTTCTGGAAGAATCCGGTAAGCCGATCCAATCAAAAACTCGAATACAAAGCATTCGAAAGCTATTGCAAAAGAAACTGAGAAACATCGATGGGATGTCCAAAAAGGTTCAGCGTCACGTATCCAGTCGCGTCAAACACTTTGATGTTCCGACAGAAATTGTTTTTAAACGCGATCCAAATAAACGATATACCCAATTGGAATTGACAGCGCTTGACCAACCCGGTTTACTGGCCGCCATTGGCGACGCCATACGTAACTGCAATATGTCAATCCACTCAGCTCGCATCGTCACACTGGGCGAAAAAGTTGAAGATATTTTTGAAATATCAACACTGGCACTCGAGCCATTGAATGAAGAACAGAAAACACATTTAAAAACTCAATTACTCAAACACATTGACCAACTGTAATCTAAAACGAGAGTCCTCATGTCACAGTTAGAATCTCTAATCCAAAACGCATTTGAAGAACGCGCTCAATTTTCACCGTCGAAAGCACCGCAAGAAGTTCGCGATGCAGTAAACCAGGCGCTAACCATGATCGACCAGGGCCAGGCACGTGTTGCTGAAAAAATAAATGGCCAATGGGTGGTTAACGAATGGCTTAAAAAAGCGGTCCTGTTATCTTTCCGACTGAATGACAACAGTGTAATGGATGGCGGTTTCACCCAGTTTTTTGACAAAGTGCCAAGTAAATATCATGGCATGACCGAAGCCCAGTTTGCCGAGTCAGGCGTACGAGTAGTACCTCCCGCAATGGCTCGACGTGGCAGTTATATTGCGCCCAATGTTGTGTTAATGCCCTCCTACGTCAACATTGGTGCTTATATCGATGAAGGCACTATGGTCGATACCTGGGCAACGGTTGGTAGCTGTGCGCAAATTGGTAAGAACGTGCATTTATCCGGTGGTGTGGGGATCGGTGGCGTACTGGAACCTTTGCAGGCCAGCCCGACCATTATTGAAGACAACTGCTTTATTGGCGCTCGCTCAGAAATCGTTGAAGGCGTAATTGTCGAGCAAGGCGCCGTTATTTCGATGGGTGTTTACATCGGTCAAAGCACCCGCATTTACAACCGCGAAACCCAGGAAATCAGTTACGGTCGAATTCCGGCAGGCGCCGTTGTGGTACCGGGAAGCCTACCCTCTGACGACGGTCGATACAGCTTGTATTGCGCTGTTATCGTTAAACAGGTTGACGCAAAAACACGGGCCAAAACCGGCATTAACGAGTTATTACGCTTAGCCGACTAAAACCGGCTTTTTATTTTGCTTCAGCTTGATTAATCACTTCGGATCAAACTCAAGATTCAGCCGGGCTATTAAATATAAACCCGGCCTTTCCTTGTCAAGACTCTTCAGCAAACCTTAAGCCTTCATTACAGAACAGTAACATCCGCTTTAGCTAACATTACGCTCTGCGAAATCAATAAAAAGCTCGGTGCATCCGTCATAGCTTTTGCCCGAACGCCTTATAAGGTATATTTTAACACTTGAGTCGATACAAACTCGCAACCGTAACGTCTGCCTTAGAGGATTTCATGAAAGGAAAAGCAACGTCTTTTGATATTGCGCACCAAGCCGGTGTTTCACAATCGACCGTATCGCGGGCGTTACGTGACAG
>JBPEWV010000034.1:0-23831 GCA_052032335.1 Pleionea sp.
GCCCCCCCAAAGGCGTTCCTTATGAACGTATTAAGGTACGGCAGTCAAAAGGTGGCCAAAGCTCAGCTGCCATCACCGAAAAAATGGAAGCCCCTAAGCAGGACAACTCAGACGTCGAAAAACAACTCAGTGCAGCAAAAGAACAGTTAAATCAAGCCTGTGAAGTGGCCAAAATCAACATGAAAACACTCAACTCGTCTGGCAAAATCAAAGTGCCTGCTGAAGATGGTGGGACCCGCTATCTGACCGATGTTGAAATTGAAGAAAAGAAAAAAGAAACTCAAAAGCAAGTTGACGAATTTTGTAACGACCAATCTTAATAACGAGTCGAAGAATCCTTTCTATCTCAAAAAACCTCATCCGGCTGGATGAGGTTTTTTTATTGCGTAAATTGCTACTGAAAAACTATCTCGTCATTATCCACTTGCACGACAATGGTATCACCAGGCTGAAATTTACCCGCCAAAATATCTTGCGCTAACGGATTCTCAATCCACTGCTGAATGGCTCTTTTTAGCGGACGAGCCCCATAAACCGGATCAAACCCTCGCTTGGCAATTAAAGACAATGCCTCTTCATCTACCTCCAATGTTAAATCGTGCTCTGCCAGTCGTTCCATTAATAACTTAATTTGAATACGGGCAATCGATTTGACCGCCTCTTCAGGCAGAGAATGGAAGACAACGGTTTCATCCACCCGGTTAATAAATTCGGGACGGAAAAAGTCACCTAGCACGCCCATTATTTTCTGTTTTATGGAATCGTAATCGCCTTTACCGGATTCTTCCAAAATAATGTCAGAGCCGATATTGGACGTCATGACAATGACCGTATTTCTAAAGTCAACGGTACGCCCCTGACCATCGGTTAAACGACCATCCTCAAAAACTTGTAAAAGAACATTAAACACATCAGGATGAGCCTTTTCGACTTCATCCAATAAAATGACTGAATAGGGTTTACGACGTACGGCTTCGGTCAAGTAACCACCTTCGTCATAACCAACGTAACCGGGAGGCGCACCGATTAATCGCGCAACAGAATGTTTTTCCATAAACTCTGACATATCAATGCGCACCATAGCTTCTTCGCTATCGAACAAAAATTCTGCCAAAGATTTACACAGCTCGGTTTTACCGACACCGGTAGGTCCCAAAAACAAAAATGAACCATTGGGTCGCCTTGGATCGGATAATCCAGCTCGTGAGCGGCGAATCGCATTCGCAACAGCTGTAACCGCTTCATTTTGTCCAACAACACGCTGATGCAATCCGTCTTCTATTTTTAGAAGTTTTTCGCGTTCGCCTTCAAGCATTTTAGAAACAGGTATGCCGGTCCACTTAGAAACCACTTCGGCGATTTCATTATCACTGACCTTGTTTCTTAATAAGGTCATCTCTTGCATTTCAGCTTGTGCCGCCATATCGAGTTGCTTTTCCAACTCCGGAATCTTTCCGTATTGCAATTCCGACATTCGACTTAAATCACTGGCACGACTCGCAGCTTCCAGCTCTAAACGAGCTCGTTCCAATTCCGTCTTAATATGGGTGGTTCCTTGAAGCGCTGCTTTCTCAGCGACCCAGATTTCGTTCAGCTCAGAAAACTCCCGTTCCAGATCGGCAACTTCTGTATCGAGATCCGACAAACGTTTCTTTGAACTGTCGTCTTTTTCTTTCTTTAATGCTTCACGTTGAATTTTCAATTGAATCAAGCGGCGTTCCAATCGATCCATTTCTTCGGGCTTGGAATCAATTTCCATACGAATACGGCTGGCGGCCTCGTCAATCAGATCGATGGCTTTGTCTGGCAACTGACGGTCTGAAATATAACGATGCGACAAGGTCGCCGCACTGACAATGGCAGGGTCGGTTATTTCAACTCCATGATGAACTTCGTATCGCTCTTTCAACCCTCGCAAAATTGCGATGGTGTCTTCGACAGACGGTTCATCTACCAGTACTTTTTGAAAACGTCGTTCTAATGCCGCATCTTTTTCAACGTATTTTCGATACTCATCTAACGTTGTGGCACCGACACAATGCAATTCTCCGCGGGCCAACGCAGGTTTTAGCATGTTACCCGCATCCATGGCGCCATCGGATTTTCCAGCCCCGACCATGGTGTGCAGTTCATCTATGAATAAGATAATACGACCTTCCTGTTTTGCCAGGTCATTTAATACTGACTTTAAGCGTTCTTCAAATTCTCCGCGATACTTTGCTCCAGCAATTAGCGCTCCCATGTCTAAAGACAATACGCGTTTGTTTTTCAGTCCTTCTGGGATCTCTCCGTTAACAATTCGCTGCGCCAGTCCTTCGACGATCGCAGTTTTACCTACGCCAGGCTCACCAATTAGAACCGGATTATTTTTCGATCGTCGTTGCAGTACTTGGATCGTTCTGCGAATTTCATCATCGCGACCGATGACCGGATCCAACTTCCCTTGCTCTGCACGCTCGGTTAAATCAACAGTAAACTTTTCCAGCGCCTGTCGTTGTTCTTCGGCATTTGGGTCATCAATCGCCTGACCGCCGCGAACTTCTTCAATGGACTGCTCTATCACCTCTTTTGTCGCGCCCAGATCTCTTAGAATTCGACCTAAACTGCCTTTGTCATCCAATGCAGCCAAAACGAAAAGCTCGGATGAAATAAATTGATCTTTACGTTGTTGAGACAGTTTGTCACAGAGATTTAACAGTCGAGCGAGGTCATTGGAAATATGAATATCACCGTCCGCCCCTTCCACTTGAGGCAACTGATCAAGAGCTTCGAGTAACTGGGAACGTAACGCGTGAACATTAATCGATGCTTTGGTGAGTAACGGTCGAACGGTTCCACCTTCTTGATTCAACAAGGCAACCATTAAGTGGATTGGTTCGATAAATTGATGATCACGCCCTACAGCTAACGATTGGGCATCTGCGATGGCAACTTGAAACTTACTGGTAAGCTTATCCATTCTCATCGTGCTTAACTCCGAAAAAGTAACTTATTGGTTAAAATTGGGGCAAGCACACATTTTTCAATGTCACCTGATTAAAATAAATGCATTAACGATCAGGAGAAATTTTCCGGTCGTACCGTTCGACCGAGCAATAACGCCCCTATTTGATAATCTATGTCATCGGTTTCAAAGTGCGTTTGCACCAGAGGAGGAAAACTGGTTAGTTTCGCATTCCCTCGCAGCACCACCCCGGTAAAGACACTACCCTGTCCTTTCACCCCCTCGATTCTCGCTGGGAAAACGGAACACGCGAGTTTCTGGGTTAATTTTCGAAGACCAGGTTTAATATTGGTTCGTTCTTCTGTATCGAGATGAATTTTTCCGTGCGGAAACAAAGCCACAACATCGCCCTGAGAAACACTTCGGATAACTTCGCGAAACGCTTTATCCACTCGGCCAGAACGATCTACCGGAATGCAACGCGCCAATTTAAACATCCAGGTTAATCCGAATCGTTCGTATTCTTCTTTTGCGATTAAAAACCTGAGTGGGCGATGACAAGAGGCTATCAACAAAAAAGGATCAAGTCCCGAAATATGATTTGCGATAACGATCGCACCGCCTTCTTCCGGCAGTTTGATATTATCTCCGTCGAGTCGGTGATAATGGCGGCAAAAAATTCGTACCCAACCATCAATGATGTTGGTTAACCAAAACCCCCAGTCGGCTTTGTTCGCACGCAATCCCAGTACAACCAGCAAAACGAATATTAATAGCAGAAACGTTAGAATGATCATTAACTCAAAGGACATTATGATTGAATCCAAATGACTGAGGCCATGCGGCCGGTTTTTCCATCGCGGCGGTAAGAATAAAAACGATCGCTGTCAGTATAAGTGCAATGTTCACCGCCATAAACGTCGATGCCCATCGCTCCGAGCTTTTGTCCTGCGATGGCGTAAAGATCAGCCAAATACTTTTCGCCATAAGAACAAAAGTGATTGGCAAAGCTTTCATCTGCACTGCAAAACGCCTGTTTCACATCGTCCCCTACTTCAAACCTATTGGCACCAATCGCGGGGCCTAACCAGGCCATTAAATCGCTTTTTTTGCCCGAAAAACAACTGATCGCATTGTCGAGCACACCACTGGCTAGCCCTCGCCAACCAGCGTGCACTGCCGCCACCCAATCGCCCTGCTTACTGCACAGTAATATCGGCAAACAATCCGCTGTGAGAACCGCACAGGCCAGATTTGGCTGACGGGTCGTACTCGCATCGGCTCTTGGGGTCGAGTCAAGCAAAGAATCAAGCCGCAACACCTCTGTGCCATGAACTTGTTCAAGCCAGACCGGTTTGACAGCTGGTCCCAGTAACTCGCCGAGTTTGGCTCGATTTCGCGCTACCCGTTCAAGTTCATCGCCAACATGATCACCCAAATTCAATGAGTCGTAGGGTGTTTGGCTCACCCCTCCGACACGAGTGGTTGTAAAAGCTTTCACCGAATTCGCCGCGGGCCAGTCAGGAATGATTACCTTTTCACCGAGTTTATCCAAGTGGGTTCTCCCGACCAATCACCTCGAGTAATGCTTGATAATCTTCTGGCGGCTCCACTTCCCAGAATAAACTTTCTCCGGAAACCGGATGAGTCACACCCAGCTTACGGGCATGCAATGCTTGTCGCTTGAATCCTCTGACAGCCTCTTTCAATGCATCGCTCGAACCACTGGGCGCGTAATTCGTTCTGCCATAAACTGGATCTCCGACAAGGGGGTAATGCAAATGCGCCATGTGCACCCTTATTTGATGCGTGCGCCCCGTTTCAAGGTTAACTTTCAAATGAGTAAAGTCGTTAAATTTATCACGTACACGATAATGCGTTATCGCCTCTTTGCCAGTCGGCGTCACCGCCATTTTGATTCGATTTTGCGGATGCCTGCCGATTGGCTCTTCAATCGTGCCACCGGCAACCATGTGACCGTGACAAATGCATTGATACTCACGCTCAAAGTCACGCTCTTGCAGTTGCGCCACCAATCCGCTGTGGGCCGCCAGCGTTCTTGCGACTATTAGTAGTCCAGAGGTTTCTTTGTCCAACCGGTGGATGATACCGGCCCTAGGCAAATGTCTCAGCTCAGGATCGAGATGTAACAGAGCATTCACCAAAGTGCCGTCAGGGTTGCCAGCCGCCGGATGAACCACCAGGCCTGCGGGTTTATTGATGACAAAAATGTCGTCATCCTGATGAACAATAGTCAGTGGAATGTCCTGCGCCTGCCACTCACCGGCTATCTCAAGTTCAGCGTCGACCTCTATGAATTCGTCACCGGTAAGTTTAAGCCGTGCCTTTTTCACCACTTTGCCGTCGACTTTCACCTGCCCACTTTTTATCCATTCTTGCAATTTGGAGCGAGAGACGTCACTGCAATAGCTTGCCACAACCTGATCCAGGCGCAGCCCCATGTCTTCTATCTTTACCTGAAATGAGTGTTTAAATGCTTGTTTTGACATAATTATTTAATTTTAGGGAACCTTTTATCGCAATTACTCTCTACAACCCTTATCAGGTAAATGCGTCGTTAAACTTACTGGCCAGATGGAAATTTGTACTAAAAATAGTCATTGGCCTTACAGGCTTGCTCCGGTAGAATGCCATGCCTATACGACAATGTTGAATTCTAACGAACTATTGAGAAGTATGAAAAATTTTCGCGTTTTATTTTTGATTTCCATCAGCTTCCTGCTATTTGCCTGCGCAGGCAAACAGGCGGACGATATTGAAGTTCCTTTAGCCGACGACGCTTTCAAGCTGTATGAACGCTCACAATCGGCGATTAAAAGTGGTAATTACCAGACCGCCATACGGGCGTTGGAGCAATTAGACAGCTTGTACCCATTTGGCGCTTATTCGCATCAGGCACAGTTGTCGTTGATTTACGCTTACTACAAGTCACGTAATTCTGCATCCGCTGTTGCGGCAGCAGAACGATTCATTCGGCAAAATCCAAACCACGAAAATGTCGATTACGCCTATTATATGAAAGGCCTGATTAACTTCACCTCTGAAGTCGGATTTTTTAAAGAATTGCTTTCGGCCGATCTGTCACAGAGAGACGCCTCAACTGCTCGTCAGGCGTTCAATGACTTTGCCGAATTGCTAAGAAAATTCCCTAACAGCGAATACGCAAAAGACGCTAAACAACGGATGGTATTCCTACGTAATCGACTGGCCCGATACGAGCTGCACGTTGCGCAATATTACATGCAACGCAACGCTTATATTGCCGCCGCAAACCGGGCGCAATATGTGGTTGAGAATTACCCCAAAACAACGGCGGTTCCTGATGCGTTGCTGGTAATGGCAACGGCTTACGATATTTTAGAACTGAGCGATTTATCGGAAAAAGCCAAAAACTTGCTAAAACTTAACTATCCAAGCTACGCAGCCAAGCTGTAAGCTTAACGTAAGACGCTAGAAAAGGACTCATTTGAGTCCTTTTTTTGTACAATCGGAAATGTATAGATTGAATGAAAATGGAGATCCAGTAGATGCGGAGGTTCAAATGATGTATCACTCATTGAACAAAACTTAAATGGCCTCTTCGTCCATGTCGCCGGTTCGAATGCGGATAGCGCGATCAATCTGGCTGACAAATATTTTACCGTCGCCAATTTTTCCGGTTCGAGACACTTCCAGTATATTTTCAATACACGCATCGACCATATCGTCACTCACTACAACTTCAACTTTCACTTTGGGTAAAAAGTCGACCATGTATTCCGCACCACGATACAATTCGGTGTGACCTTTTTGTCGACCAAAACCTTTCACTTCAGTCACCGTCATGCCTGCAACTCCTAGCTCACCCAGTGCTTCGCGCACATCGTCGAGTTTAAACGGTTTGATAATGGCTTCTATTTTTTTCATTAAACATTCTCTCTGAGATTAGTCAGCGTTAAGCGTAATGTAACCAGTCTATTGTTCACTGTAAATGGTTGGAATCGGCAAACGTTTATGTTGAGTTTTTGCGTAAATATCGATCAATAACTGCTCGGTTTCCGGATTGATCTTTTTACCTTCCAGAAAATCATCAATCTCATCATAAGTTGCGCCCAATGCATGCTCATCGTATTTTCCCGGATCCAGACATTCCAGATCGGCTGTCGGCGGCTTCTCGATCAATACTTCAGGTGCTTTTAAAGCCTTTGCCAATTGTCGAACCTGACGCTTATTTAACCCGAACAGCGGCGCCAGGTCACAGGCCCCATCACCCCATTTGGTAAAAAAGCCAGTGATGTTTTCAGCGGAATGGTCGGTACCAAGCACTAGCCCGTTGATTAATCCTGCGACCTGATATTGCGCAACCATTCTTAACCGAGCCTTGACATTACCTTTCACGTAATCCGAATGCGATGCACTAAAGGCTTCAAACCCAGCTTCGGCCATTGACGTCAGCACGGTCTGATTCAAACCATCGACACCCTTTTGGACGTTGATCGTGACTGTTTTGGACGGTTGAATGAACTCTATCGCCAGCTGAGCTTCATGCTCATCTTTTTGAATGGCGTAAGGCAATCGAACTGCAATAAATTGGTACTCATCACCTGTGGTTTCATTCAATTCGTCTACGGCCAACTGCGCCAATCTTCCCAAAGTGGAAGAGTCGATTCCGCCGCTGATCCCCAACACCAGGTTTTTACTCCCGGAATTTTTTAAGGTTTGTTTGATAAAATCGACGCGTCGCCGAATTTCGGCCTGAGGATCAATTTTCGGTAAAACGCACATTTCTTTAACGATTGATTGCTGGTTCATAGCACTGAGTTCCAGATTGGTCACGGTTAGTAAGAAAACGAAGATTTTATCATAGCCCGAATTTCATTCGAACAATTCCTCACTCAATATTCATTTTTTCTTTTAAAAATATTAAGTTAGCTGTATCTTTATGACAGCACCATCAAACGCGAACAAAGGCTGAACCGTCGATTAAATGAAAGACTTAAAAACAGAACACCAGTACACTTCGCTAAGGGCTCTGCAGGTTTATACCATTTACCGCATTGTTGTTTCGTCGTTTCTTCTGGGTTTGTTTTTACTGAAGTCAAGCGATGTGTTTTTAGGCCAGAAAAATCCCGAGCTGTACCATTGGTGTGCCTTCATCTACTTTTTCTCCAGTATTTCGTTTTATTTTATCAATAAAAAATTTCAACAAATTTATCGCTTTCTGGTCGAGCTTCAAGTCTTTGTTGAAATCATTCTGATCACCTTACTGATGCACGCCAGTGGAGGCATTGCGACCGGCCTTGGCATGTTAATGGCGGTATCTGCGACCACGGCCTGTCTGTTAGTTGAACGTGGATCATCCCTTGTGTTTGCAGCGATCGCGGCAACCGCGGTATTGAGCGAGGCGTTTTACTTAAGTCTGACTGGCGAAACTCGATCCGATTATATTACTCAGGCTGGCTTGTTAGGCGCTACCTATTTCGCCACATCGCTGTTTGCCCTTTTGACCGCCAGGCGTCTGAAACAAAGCGAATTAGAAGCAGAAATTACCAGCGCGGACCTGGCAAATATGGAACGGTTGAATGAAACCATCATTCAATTTATGAAGACCGGCGTAATCGTGGTCGACCAACAAAGGCGCGTTCAATTCATTAACACGGCGGCTTGGGAATTGCTTGAAATGCCCGAGCAAATTCAGGGCGAGCTTTTAAGTAGCATCAGCCGTGAGCTTGATAATACCGTTAAAAACTGGAAACAAACCGGCCACAACCTCACCCAGTTTCGTCAGTCTTCTACCGGCCCTAAAATTAATATCAAACTTTCGAATATTAATGAGCAAAATCAATACACTTTGATCTTTCTTGAAGACACGTCACCCATGACTCAGCAGGCTCAAAATCTGAAACTGGCCTCTTTAGGGCGACTCACCGCCAGTATTGCCCATGAAATTCGTAACCCATTGGGCGCGATGAGCCATGCAGCACAACTTCTGGAGGAATCTCCAGAACTTAATGCTTCGGATAAAAAGCTGGTCGACATGATTCAAAAAAACTCGATACGGGTAAATGCGATCATAGAAAACGTCATGCAACTCTCACAGCGACAAAAATCAGAAGCGCAGAATGTCCATCTGTCCCGGTTCATCCATTCCATTTGTGATGAGCTTCGAAAAAGTAACCCCGAACCGCTTGAATTCGACATCAATATTGAACCTGAAGAGCTGGTTATTCAGTTCGATATCAGTCAATTGCAACAAGTCGTCATCAATTTGTCGCAAAATGGATTGCGATACAGTCGAGAAAATTCGGGAAAAGCATCGCTTAGTTTTGTCGCCGGCATCAACTATAAAACACAACAAGCGTTTCTTGATATCATTGATAAAGGCGAAGGTATTCCTCCAGAGATGGTACAAAATATCTTTGAGCCCTTTTTTACCACCAGCGCAACAGGCACCGGGCTAGGTTTGTACATATCGAAAGAACTGTGTGAAGCCAACCGGGCGCAACTGGATTATATCCCGGTTCCGGCGGGTGGCAGCTGTTTTCGAATAACCTTTGGAAGAGACAAACAATCGTGAGTCAACCGTTAGCATTAATCATCGATGACGAACCAGACATTCTGGAATTATTGACGATCACACTGCTTCGAATGGGCATCAAGTGCAGTACTGCCAATAATGCTGCCGAAGCGCGACAAAAAATCGATGCTCAGAACTTTAACCTTTGCCTCACCGATATGCGTCTGCCGGATGGCAATGGACTTGAGTTGGTTCAATACCTGCAATCTAAGCAACCCGATACACCGGTGGCCGTGATCACCGCTCACGGCAACATGCAAACAGCCATCGAGGCCATGAAACTGGGCGCATTCGACTTTATTTCCAAGCCGGTCGATCTGGGCAACCTGCGCAACATTGTTTCAAATGCATTGAAACTAACCACCACGGCAGCGCCCGAAAATCCGATAAAAAATGAATTGGAAAAAGAGTTTATTGGCCAGACGGACAATATGCAGCGTTTAAAGCAGTTGATGCTCAAAGTTGCGAAAAGCCAGGCGCCGGTTTACATCAAGGGCGAATCAGGCACTGGAAAAGAGATGGTCGCACGACTCATCCACAAAAACGGACCTCGTGCCGACAAACCTTTCATTGCTATTAACTGTGGAGCGATTCCGTCTGAATTAATGGAAAGTGAGTTTTTCGGTCATAAAAAAGGCAGTTTTACCGGCGCCAGTTCGGATAAAGACGGGTTATTCAAGTCTGCTGAAGGCGGTACCTTGTTTCTGGATGAAATCGCCGAGTTGCCACTGGCCATGCAAGTAAAGCTGTTGCGCGCAATTCAGGAGCGCTGCATTCGCCCCGTGGGTGCCGAAAAAGAAGTTCCGGTTAATGTGCGGATATTATCTGCATCACATCAAGACCTGGCCAAATTGGTTGACGATGGCAGATTTCGACAAGATCTGTTTTACCGCATCAATGTGATTGAAATTATTGTTCCGCCACTGCGCGATAGAAAGGCCGATATTCCAGAGTTGGTTCAATATTTTGTGGAACGTCTCTCGGCACGCAATCAAATGTCGCCTCCCAGTATTTCAACAACCGTTATTGATAAGTTAAAAGGCCACTCGTTTCCCGGCAATATTCGAGAGCTCGAGAATATTCTGGAGCGCGCCATCACCTTATCGATTGATGACAATATCAATGCAGAAGACATCATGCTTTCAAGCTCAGATTCAAAAGACACCACGCCAACCTCAGAACGAGCTAATTTGCCACTGGATGACTACCTCGAATCTATCGAAAAACAAGAAATCATCAAAGCATTAGAACAAACCGATTTCAATAAGACCGCGGCAGCCGAGCTTTTGGGTATCAGTTTTCGAGCAATGCGCTACAAATGCAAAAAGCTCAATATTGATTAAATCTGAGTTTTCACCATCGACCTCTACGAGGAGCCAATCAATCACATCAACACTGCCGATCGATGAATTAAATAATGGCTGATTTCTCACAATAGGAGCTGCGAATCTCGGTTTAATTCCGAAGTCACTACCGTCACACTACCCCCCACCTGGAAAATGAATTTGTTAAAGGAGTTAACAATGAAATGTCACGGTTTTTCATTATTTGAATTGCTTTTTGCTTCGGCCCTTTTATTTATTCTATCGGCCTTTGCCCTACCCAGTTTTGCCAACTTTCTCGAGCGCTCAGAAATAGAGTCAGAAGCCATGCAATTAATGGCAACCATTAAAACGGCACGAGAGAAAGCGATAAGCGATGGGGAAAATATCGTATTATGCGGTAAAGCGGAAAGCGAACAATGTTCACGAGAATGGTCGAATGGGTATTTGCTCTTCACTGACAAGAACAGTGACAACCAATTCACTCAGGGTATTGACCAGCTCCTGTTCACTCATGCCTTCGAGAATGAAGCACTGAATATCAATTGGCGCTCATTTCGCAGAACACAACCGATACGCTTCTTACCCGCCGGTATAACCTGGCACAATAATGGCACTTTTATAATGTGTCTGGACAACGACCCGACGCTTGCCAAGGCCCTGTTCATAGCTAAAACAGGGCGCATCGAGATGTCGCAAGACGTCAACAACGATGGCTACGATGAAGACCGCGATGGTGATCCACTATCTTGCGCCTGAATCAGGCGCGCAACACTTTGACATTGTCATAGCCCTGAAGTTTAAGGTGATGAGCCTGCACTTTGCTCATCACCCCTTTATCACAATACAGTAAATATTGCTGATTCATGTCGAGCTCGGAAAATCGTGAATTGATCGAGTAAAAGGGTATTTTCAATACCTGATTGTTGGTCAGTTTCAACGGATGAGTCTCTTGCTCTTCAGGATGACGAATGTCAATCACTATGTCTTCCAGACGTGGCGTTGAAGTAAGCTCCACCTCAGTGTCCGTGTCTAACCCATCCAGTACTTTGTCGATGGAGACGAGTTTCTTATTTTCAAACGCACTGTCCAACACTGAAAAGTCAAACGACTCTTCCGCCTTAAGCATTTTCTCAAGTTTCACTTTGGTTGACGGTTTTTGAGAAATCACACCACAATACTCAGGCATATTGGCAGCGTACTCTTCGGTTCCAATGGCTTTTGCTTTGGCAATAATCTCTTGCTTGTCCATGGCTATCAAAGGTCGTAACACCAAAGTATTGGAAGCCTGTTCGATGACATTAAGATTGGTCAATGTTTGACTGGAAACCTGCCCTATCGCTTCACCCGTGACAATTGAATCCAACCCCAAATCAGCAGCAACGCGATCAGCAACTCGCATCATCATTCGCTTCAAAGCAACGCCCATCAGCGAACTGTCAATCGACTTTAAAATTTCCTCAACCACGCCTTCGAACGGAATCGAGATAAACTTAACTTTGTGCGACGACGAATACTTATTCCATAAATAATACGCAACCTGTTTAACGCCGATCTCATGCGCCATCCCACCCAGATTAAAGAAACAAAAGTGTGTTTTCACCCCTCGCCGGGTCAGTAAAAAACTGGCCACCCCAGAATCAAAACCGCCAGAAATTAAAGATAAGGTGGCTTCTTGTTTGCCTAATGGATACCCACCGAGTCCTTCAACGCGCTCACGAACGATATCGGCCTGATCATGATTAATTTCAATGCTGATCAACTCTTCAGGGTTTTTGAGGCTGACCTTGGTCGCTCCAGTATGAGCCAATAAACCACCGCCAATGTAACGTTCAGCATCGATTGACGAAAAGTCCTGCTTACCTTTTCGCTTTACACGAACACAGAAAGACTTGCCCTCAAGCCGTGAGTTAAATGCAGCAATGCATAACCGAGAAATGTCGTCCAACGATTCAAAAGAATGAGAGTCAACGACCAGAAAAAAATCGATACCGGGAATGCAGCGCAGTCGCTCTTTGATATTCAGCCAGGTTTGCTCGTCCAGATCGTCAGGCAGCGAGATATCGATTTTATCCCAGTGCCGATAAACTTTAGCCTCTTGAGTGATTGATTTTAAAATGTTTTCCAGGTTGTAATGCAACTGGCGGGTGAATAGTTTTCTGACCGGTCGGCTTTTAATAATGATTTCGTGGAACAGCTTGACCACTATTTTCATGGTTAAATCTCGGATTGTCTGACATCAAACCCGACATTTTACATGAATTTAAGAGATAACTTAAAACCTCCGACAAAATTATCGAAGGTTTATTAGCCCAAAATGTTTAGGCGCGAATCAAGCCGACAAATTGCCCTTCAATATTCAATTGCTCGGGCGCAACTTCAATCGGCTCAAACTCGGAGTTCTCAGGGTACAACATGGCCTTGCCATCTTTTCTGCCCAGACGCTTCACCGTAACATCGTCTTCAAGACGCGCCACAACGATTTGCCCCAGATCCGCCGTTTGAGTTTTGCGAACGGCGATCAAATCGCCGTCTAATATTCCTGCGTCTTTCATACTGTCGCCACGAACTCGTAATAAAAAAGTTGGTTTTTTTCGACGTAACACCTCGGGGATGGTCACGTAACGTTCCACGTTTTCAACCGCTTCGATAGGAATACCCGCTGCGACCGAGCCAATCAAAGGAAGCTCTTCTACTTCACCCACCAAAACTTGAATACCACGAGTTTTTTCGCTGTGTAATCGAATCACACCCTTTTTGGCCAACGCTTTTAAATGGTCGGCGGCGGCTTTTGTCGAGCTCACACCAAGTCGTTCTGCCAACTCGGCGTGGGTTGGTGCTATGCCATTTTGTTCGATGAAGTCTCTGAGTACATCCAGTACTTCTTGTTGTCTCATGGTTAATTCGCGCACAGTATTGTCCTCAAACATTGCATCACTGCCTATATTAATACTACTTATTTAAGTAGACTGCAAGTTTATTAGTCCATTCTATGCAAAATCAAAGGCTTGTCGTCGTAACTTAAGGTGGCAGATAAAGAGCAACCGGGTGATGTCAGACTAATTGTCCAGCTTCAGGTGACTGGTGTCGGGATCAACCGCAACTTCCTCTCTTTTTTTATTCGGAATTTTTTCGCCCGCTTCAGCCATGCTTAATGCCGATGTGTCGACTTCACGCTCTTGTTTCGTTTTTGGCTCTTGAATCAGTCCAGGCTCGTCAACAGAAAGACCGGATAAATCAATCTCAGGCGTTTCCACCGACTTGGGTTCACTCAAAAGGGATTTCGTCTCATCGACCGAAAGACCGGATAAATCAGGCATAGGAAGTGGAGCTGGCCGGTCCGTTTCGGGCAGTTTTTCACCCGCTATAGCAACCGACCAATGGTCGTCCCCTTCGCTCACGTTTTCGCTGCTTGATTCTGTTTCAGCGAGATTTTCAGGGTTCTGATTTTGATGAGTCGTATGATCCGGTTCTCCCGAATCTTCAGCAGAGGATTTGGGCCCAAAGGATGCTTTCCCACGATATGCAGGCTCTGGTTCTTTGGGACCAAAAGTGGCTTTACCTGGCGATTTCGATTCGAAACTGGCTTTATTGCCTGACTCTGCAACAGGTTTAACAGCGTCCTTATCTTGAGCGCCATGTTCTTTAATTAAAACCAATGCACCTGCCGCTTTCAAAGCCGATTGATATTTCATCGCCTGAGCGTATTCCAGCCCTTTTTTTATGGTAACGGAACTTCCAGAAAACAGCTTTTTGATCTGTGCTTCATTGGTCTTAAACAGTTTTGCTAGATTGGCGTGCACCTCTTCTGGCGTCTTATTCGGCACCAGCCGACCGGCAAAAATAATATCAAATTTTCCTTCAATCATGACTCAACAACGCTCGATTCAGTTATTTTAAGCCTGCGGTCTCAAATAAAAAATGTCAATAAAAATCAATAATTAAGCACGAGCTTTCACAGTAAGAAGCGAATTCCTATGCCGTTTCGAGTAACCGAAACTATCTCAGCTTCGAGTACCGGCATTGGCTCCGGAAACCCTACTGCCTGAATGCTTACAATGGTGCCAGTATCGAGTTGCTGTAGCGTCTTCGACTCAATAAATGCCCCGACGTCCGACAGTTCGACCGTGTGCGCTTTAATTACGCCCAACAAATCCGAGGTTACTTCGACCTCAGTCCGGATCGGCGCACGATTAATTTTTCCGACTTCTACCATAAGAAAATTTCAAGCTTTTCAATCAGTTTAGACCATTGCGACTTAACTGTTGAAGAAATATTGATGTTGGTTGCTCATCCAATCTAAAATGTGGATACCTAATTTTACGAGCAGTTTCCAATGTCAGGCAGCGATAACAACCCTTTTCTCGAAGAATTTTCAGACATCACCCCGATTTCGCAGGACAAAGTCAGTCTGAAAAAGGGTGAGACCAGTTCGATAGCGCTTGAACAGCGAAAGATTGCGGCAGTAAAGCACAAAAGACACGATCTGAATTATTTGACCGATGCCCCCGTTGCGAGCGTCGAGCCACTGGAGGTTCTGGAGTTTAAGGTAGATGGTGTACAAACAGGCGTGTTCAAGAAACTTCGCCAGGGCAAATACGACATTGATGCACAACTTGACTTGCATCGACATACGGTCGCCGAAGCACGCAGTGCCATGTTTCAGTTTATTCAGAAGAGTTTGAAGTTGGATTGCCGTACGTTGCTTATAACGCACGGTAAGGGCATGCGCTCTGATCCTCCGGCACGTATCAAAAGCTACGTCTACCACTGGTTGCAACAAATTCCAGAAGTTCTGGCGTTTCACTCAGCACAAAATAAACACGGTGGAACCGGTTCGGTTTACGTACTGCTGCGAAAATCGCCAGAAAAAAGGTTAGAGAACAAAGAACGTTTTCAGTAAGCTCTTTACCACTGCAACTTAATTACCTGCCGGTTGGTTTTTTAAGCGCTG
Source organism: Pleionea sp. (assembly GCA_052032335.1). Classification (GTDB taxonomy): domain Bacteria; phylum Pseudomonadota; class Gammaproteobacteria; order Enterobacterales; family Kangiellaceae; genus Pleionea. The sequence continues at coordinate 15,798 of JBPEWV010000034.1, forward strand.
AATTTCTTCGGGGGTTAATCCCTTCTCGGTTTGATAATTTAAATCTCCCAGGCGAATTTCTTTGACGTTTTTCACCCCAACAGGACGTTGGAAGCTGGTTTGCACTTCTCCCCGATCGTTTTTCCATTGAAAAACAATGCGATCCATTTCTCTGGCCGGTAATATCGCAGGCTTAATCTTCTTGCCTGAGAAAACGGCAAACGCATCTTTCATTAAAGAGCCCACAGATTCGGATGCCTGGTAATTGTCCCAAACGAGCGGCCATGCGTCTGGATCATCCATGTTGATATAAATTGAGCGCCAGGCAATTAAACCTATGATTACAAACAAGGGAATTAGTTTTTTCATTCAGATGGTTCCAACAATTAATCGACCTTTTTTATACCAGAGTTCGCGACTCCGATTCAAACAATCTCTGCCAATGCCGAATGTCGGAATGCTCCGCTTGCAACAGTTCAAAGCCACATTGATAGGTTGGATCAGCGGAAGTCTGATGGCACCACTTAACTTCACCGGTCAGCAGATACTTCGCAGAGCCCTCTGAAAACTCGACCAATAGCTCCAAAAATGCACCCACCGACACCGGATAACTCGAAGTGACTTTTAATCCGTTGGCCGATACGTCTTGAGTGGAACACTTCACCACCAACCCTGAATCGTCATCCACTGAAGTCGATAAGATTTCGATAAATACCACTTCCTGTTTGTCCACACGCACTTCTTTGCGTGAGTCCGATTGTGTCATGCTGGATTCCCTATGATGCTCTGAAAATTTATTGTTGGCAATCGTTCAACCAATTGACCAGATCAGCGCTGTCGTCTTCGACAAAACTTACACCAGCATGATAAGTTGGAATTTCATCGACCTCAAGGCACCAGCGAATTTGACCCAGCAATCGATAGGACTTTTCAAGCTCATCGATAACGACACTCAGTTTTAGAACCTGACCGACCGGGATTGGTTCGTGACAAACCATTCTCAGTCCCGAACTGGAGTAATCAGAAAGAGAGCTGGCATGAGTTTTTTGCTCTCCGTCAATTTCAACCATGCTGTAACGCACATAGGCCTTATGTTTCGCTGCGGATCGCTGCTCGCTACGCTGGTCCAGATACTTGTGATCGATCATGTGGGACTCTCCTCAAAAGAAGCCTACCACTAGTATAGTGCATTGTGAGCGACTTACATTCGACTCACCAGAGTCCATCTAGGCGAATTCTCGATGAATAAAGGTGTGGTGGTGCTTAACGTCTGGAAGGTGGCTTAGAAACGCTTGAAATACCTTTTTACTCAACGCGTGCGACTCATCCATGCGATACAGCGTTTCTCGCCAAATCGTCTCGGCGTGAGTTCGCGCCTGCGCCCCGCCAAGCTCGAGTTGATGTTGCGGTAAGTTCAGCCATCGCTGGATCAATGGTAAATTGGCCTCCAAATGAAATTGAAAGCCGTAGATATTGTCAGCTACCCGGAACCCCTGATTTCGACAACCTTCTCCTTCTATTAACAAATCGGCTTGTTCCGGAATATCAAAGGTATGGCCGTGCCACTGAAACACTGAAGGATTGTGTGCCAAATGGCGGGCTACCGGATCGGTTCGACCCTGTTGCGTTAAGCCCACTGGGTACCAACCAATTTCACGAGATTCAGCGCGGTAGACATCGGCCCCCAAAGCAGATGCAATCAACTGCGCACCCAGACAAATCCCCAAAATCGGCAAATTGATCGCCATGGCCTCCAGGATGCAGGCTTTTTCCACCGCTAGATGAGGATAGTCCGCCTCCTCTCCAATGTTCATGGGGCCACCTAAGATGACCAAAGCATCGTACTGACTGACCCTGGGACGCGCATTCGGATTACGCCCAAAATTCACGTAACGAATACGGTGTTTTTCTGCCCGTAACAAAGGATCCAATGTTCCCAAGGGCTCATAAGGTACATGTTGAAATACGAGAATTTTTGCCACAAAGCGCCTCCTGTTACTCCAGACAATTGTCTCTTAATCCAGGTTTGATGGGTAATAACCGTTTACTATTTGCCGATATAGTTACGGAATGTTGATCGCCTGAAGCCAGAGGGCCTAAATAAAACAATGGGATAGAATGAGAAAGAACACCAAAAGCCACATAAACAAACTTTGATCTAAAATATTTTTCGGCAAAAACAACTCGTTCGCACACTTGAATAACCAAACTTAGTTATCTAACTTATTACCAAGGGTTATTAGCTAACTCAACGATCAATCACTCTCTGTTGAGACTGCTTGTGTTGATTTAAATCAATATCAGAAACTGATTTTTCTTTATACTGAGTTGAATCTTAAATGAGGAAGATTCTATGAAAAAAATTTTGGTCATCGCAGAATACGAAGCGAAGAAACTCATCGCATTTCACAGAGCACTGGCGTTGGCCGAGCGGACCGGTGCCAGCATTGACTTGATTGGATTCGTTCACGCCCCCGGGGTCGACAATTCCGAATTGCTCACCGAGTCTGACAAAAAGAAGGTGCGACAAAAACTGATCGACCAGAAAACCGCCTGGTTGCGTGAAAAACTGGATGACATTGATACAAAAAATATCACTCTCAATTGGCAGGTGGTGTGGGAAAAGTCGGTTCATTTATGGACCATTGAGCGCTGTAAACAAACGCCTTACGACTTGGTGATAAAGACCGGACGACGCAGTGAAAGCCTGACTTACACGCCCACTGACTGGCACCTGATACGTCAATGCGCAGCACCCGTCATGATCGTCTCAGTGAAGAAATGGCGCTCCAAGCAATGCATTTTAGCCACTCTCGACTTAAGTACTGAGACCAGTCAGAAAATCAAGCTCAATCGACAAGTGATCGAAACGGCTCAGGCACTGTCAAAAATCACCGAACAAGACGTGGTCTACGTTTATTGCATTCACATTCCCCGTGTAATTGAAGATCTTGAAATTTTAGAAGAGCACAAATTGTCGAAACGAGCCAAAGAGAGTGCGTTAGAACACGTTCAAAAGTACTACAAAAAATACGATATCAACCCTAAACAAATCAAAATGTTAAGAGGTTCTGTCGATAAAGCCATCAATAAAGCGGCTAAAAAAGAGTCAGCCGATATGGTGATAATGGGAACCATGGGGCGAAAAGGTATCAAAGGCAAGTTAATCGGTAACACCGCTGAATCAGTTCTGCACAATTTGAGCACCGATGTGCTGACCGTCAAGGTGTAATCCGTTCTTTTTCAAGGCGACTCCAAAAGCTAAATTCCCCGGGGCTTCAGGGCTCGGGGTTTTAATTCCAGGCCATTTACTTCATAATGGGCGTTCATCCCTCCTTTAAACATTCAATCTAGAAGATTTTCATATGAATATTACTAAAGACAAAGTTGTCTCAATGCATTACACCGTTAAAAACACCAATGGCGACGTCATTGACTCATCTGAGGGTCGAGACCCATTGCTATACATGCAGGGACACAAAAACATCATCCCGGGCCTTGAGAACGCTTTAGAAGGTAAAGCCGTTGGCGACAAAGTCGAAGCCTCTATCGAGCCGACCGAAGCTTACGGAGAAGTGGTCGAAGAATTGATTCAAGAAGTCCCGCGCTCAGCCTTTGAAGGTGTCGACAAACTAGAAGTTGGCATGAATTTCCAGGCGCAATCTGAGCAAGGACCGGTCAATGTTGTGATTAAGAAAGTTGATGATGAAATGGTAACCGTTGATGGAAACCACCCTCTGGCAGGACAAACCCTTAACTTTAACGTTGAAGTGGTTGAAGTTCGAGATGCCAGCGAAGAAGAACTGTCTCATGGTCACGCCCATGGTGCAGGCGGCCATCAGCACTAATATTGCTCAAGTAAGGTAATGTTCGGCATTACCTTACTTAGTTTTCTCTCAGCCGCCCTTCGATTGACTGTGCCGCTCTGCGATCTCAAGGTAAGGCTGAATCAGCTCTAAAGCGGTTTTTTCATTGGCCGGCAAATCGATGGATGTTTGCTGTTTTGGAGACGTTCTCTCTCCCCAACGTAAATACGCCGCTCCCCAGGTTAAGCCTGCACCAAATGCCGGCAAAGCCACTCCCGCTCCCGGTTTAATCAATCCTTGCTCAACGGCTTCACATAAAGCCACCGGTATGGTCGCCGCAGACGTATTGGCGTAACGGTCAACATTCACCATAACTCGCTCCATGGGCATACCCATGCGCTTGGCTACCGCCTCGATAATTCGCAAATTCGCTTGGTGTGGAACAACCACATCAACCTCTTCAATGCCACAATTGGCACGTTTCAACGCCTCTTCCGTCGCCAAAACCATGCCCCGTGTCGCACGTTTGAAAATTTCCTGACCATCAAAGTTCCAGGTAATGTGCGAGTAGGTGTTCACGGTTCGGTCAAATCCGGAACCAAAGTTGTCGATGGCCAACGATTCTCGCACATCACCAAAACAACCCATTTTACTGGACAATACGCCTATCGGTTCGTCAGTGGCTTCAACCACCACAGCGCCGGCCCCATCGCCAAATAACACCGAGACATTACGATTTTTCCAGTCAACGGCCCAGGACAAGCGCTCGGCACCAATCACCAATACCTTTTTCATCATATTATTTCGGATCAGCGATGTGGCATTGCTTAAGGCAAACAGGAAGCTGCAGCAGGCACTGTTTAAATCCATCGCGGCGGCGGTTTCATTACCTAGCCTTTTTTGCACATAAGAAGCACAGTTGGGGGCTAACGTTGTTGGCGTAGTAGTTCCGAACAAAATCCCGTCAATGTCGTTGGCGTCAATGCCGGCACAGGCGATTGCTCTCGCGGCCGCCACGTAGGCCAACTCATCAACATCAACATGAGAGATTCGGCGCTCGCGCATGCCTGTTCGAGAAAAAATCCATTCGTCACTGGTGTCGATAAAAGTTGCCAAATCATCGTTCGTCATAACGGCCGGGGGCATGCACTTTCCCCACCCGGTTATCTCGGCATACGGCATAAAAATTCTCAGTTAAATAAAAGACGCGGCTAGTGTAATGAATTTATCCGGGTTAACTGCTCCAACCTGATGGAGCCAAGATTCGTTTGAACGTTAATTGACCACCAATTAAACGATTCGATTTGATATAATTCCGCCACTTTTAATCACTCAGGAAATTACGATGACCGAAGATTCTCTTCCAGACATGACGATGGACGCCAATAACCTTTTTGAAGAAAAGGTTTACACCGATCAAAAAGTGGGCTCCATTCGCATCTTGACACCGGTAACCGCAGACGGCGCCGAAGACCAAAACCGAAAAAAACAATTCGTCGGACAAACTCAGGTGATGACACCAGCAGGCGCATTACCGCTGCATTTTGAACTCGAAGTCGACACCCTCGATCAGGCCATTGCCGAGTTTGCCAAAGGCGCTAAAGCGTCACTTGAGAAAACCATGGAAGAAATCAAAGAAATGCGACGGCAACAAGCGTCTTCCATCGTCGTTCCAGGAGAGCAGCCCGGCGGTAGTAAAATACAAATGCCTTAACGGCCTATTGCGTTACTTTTGGGTTCAGCTTGAGTTCAGCCAAGCTGAGTATACTTAACCCATACTAACCACCAAAAGTAACGCCATTATGACCACCAACCGACTTTTAAAACTATCTACCACACTGATTTTATTGGTTTTTATTGCAGGCTGTTCAATTCATGGACGACACCATTACGGCTATAGACATTCTGGTGTTCATGTTCATGGCCACGTTCATGGCCGACCTTCCCAAGTGATCGGTGCAATCATCGCAGGCGCGATTATCGGCCACGCCATCAATGCAATAATTTATCGTGAGCGAGACAATGCTCCACTGCCCAGTAATCCAGGTGACCAATATTATTTATTAACGAAAAACGGTTCCTGCCAGTGGGTCGAGGTCGACGAGGACGGAATTGAGCAACGAACAGAAGTCGACTATGACTACTGCTCGAACAACGACTGAAGTTTAAATAACGAACAGGTAAATTGACAAAAAGTGACAGGCACACCCGGCGAGCACAAACCCGTGCCAAATGGCATGGGTAAACTTAATGTGCTTTGCCGCGTAAAACACAGCGCCCACGCTGAAACAAATTCCGCCAGCAAACAACAACCACAATCCACCACCGGGCACGTTCTGGTATAACGGATAGACCAGAACCACGACCAGCCATCCCATCAACAAATAAAGCGCCAGTGAGACCTTTGGGAATTTATGCCGTGCTACCCATTTGAATATCAGTCCCGAAACAGCCAAAGCCCAAATGGTTATTGCCCCGGCTATGCCAACCCAGTTATCCAGAGCCACCAACATAAAAGGCGTATAAGTTCCGGCAATCAACAAATAGATGGCCGAATGATCGAGTAACTTCAGAGATGCTTTTGCTTTTTGATGGTTAATACCGTGGTATAAGGTCGATGCCAGCAACATTAAAACCAATGTCGCTCCATAAATACCCACACTCGAAACCGCCAACGCCCCATCAGCTCGAATAATAAGTAGCACTAACCCCACTACGGCAACGACAAAGCCAATGCCATGGGTAATCACATTAAGCAATTCTTCTGTCTTGTGATAGCGTTCGTTCGAATTCATTTGCCTAAACCATCGGTTAACCAGATGCCGTATCATACACTTTCAGCGTACAAGTGTACACCGAAAGTACAAACCGCGGATTAGCTAACCCTTTCTAAAATTTTCTTTCTAGTGTTGTGTTTCTATAACAGTTTAAGAGCTTTGGACACTGGACATATAGTTTCGATTTCAACTATATTAGCAACACAATCGACCACACAATCAAGCGACATGCGAATCGACCTGACCAATCATCTACCCTACAAGTTAGCGGTTCTGAGCAACAGTATCAAACGAACAACCACCGATCGGTTCGTCAATGACAGCTCGCTTTCGGCACGTGACTGGCGCGTTTTGGCCATCATTGGCAATGAAACTCCCGTGACTGCCGCTGATGTCGTTGAATTGACCGGTATGGATAAAGCCACTGTCACTCGAGCTTGTCAGTCACTGCAAAGCAATCACTTAATTGAAAAGATCAACCACCCTACGGATAAACGCAGCCAGCTACTAAAACTCACTCAACAAGGTTCAGTCGAATTCAATCGACTGGCCCCTAAAATGATCAACAGCGATCAGGAATACCGAAGTGCATTATCGCCCGGCGAAAACCTGTTGCTGATGGAGCTCATCGATAAACTTCAGCGCCATGCTGATCAGTTACTGGCCCAGAGTCCCGAACAATTTTAGTTTCAAATTCAACCAAATGAGGAATACACGATCATGCCGCTAGTACAACCACTGCCCGACGACCACGACTCAGATGTCGCCGAACTGGCAAAATTCTTCAATGAAACCCTCGGATTTTGCCCAAATAGCGTCCTGACCATGCAACGACGCCCTGCCATTGCCCAGGCCTTTATTCAACTGAACAAAGCCGTCATGGAAAACCAGGGACGAGTTACCAGCGAGCAAAAGCGCCTTATTGGCTACCTGACAAGTGCCAATACAGGCTGCCGATATTGCCAGGCACACACCATTTTGGCTGCTCACCGCTACGGTGGAAGCGACGAAAGATTAGAAAAAATTTGGGAGTTTCGTGACAGCGATCTTTACACCGATGCCGAGAAAGCCGCTTTTGAATTTGCCCTCGCCGCCTCTTCCGTACCCAATGCCGTCGATGATGCCATTTCAAATGAACTGAATAAACACTGGGATGAAGGTGAAATCGTCGAAATATTAGGCGTGATCTCTTTATTTGGATACCTCAACCGCTGGAACGATTCCATGGGCACCACCATGGAAAACGGCGCAGTCGAAGCTGGCGAAACCTTTCTTAAAAATACCGATTGGGAACGTGGTAAACACATCTAGATAAGACACAAAAAAACGTAAGTTACTTCCGGTTTTGAAATTGCTCTATTCTGTACAGTTCGGCGACAAAGAGGACGTTTGCCTAACTCAGAATAGAGCCCTATAGGATTCACATTTACTGGCTACCACTTTAATTCTTGACCTGACTCTACAACCAATCC
>JBPEWV010000035.1:0-49970 GCA_052032335.1 Pleionea sp.
GTACGGTATCAGGTAATGGTTTTATCCAAGCCCATATTCCATCCCAAGGCGAGAACAGCACCATACAGGTGAGCCCAACAATGGGCATGATTATTCTGAGTGTTTGAACTATCGGTTTCTTTTTTTTCACTTATTATTCCTTGGTTTTAGCCTGGTAAAGCGATACGAACCTGGGCCAGACATTCCCTATCGAAAATCAATAACAGAGGACGCCTCGAAGGCAGACCGCGTAACATTTGCCATAACCGTGATAAAAGCCACGTTGTTTATAGGCATTGATGATATTGTTAGACTAAACAGTCAACTTAGTCTGCTGTAGAGTCGACATACCCACCAAACTCCAAACTGAGTTCCTTGCCAAAGATATTTTTGTTTCTTATAACTATGACTCGAGATCCTAATCTTTCTGGCACTATTAGCGGTGAACGGAGAAAGTAGTAATAACCGGGTCCCGTTTTTATCATTAATTCATCGTATGATTCAGCTATAACGCCTTCTATCATTTCTTGACGTAATGGAATTGATTCTAACTTGATCATAAAAAAAGGGAAACACACAGCCAGTACCGTTGCACCAGCGTGGGATAAACGGTTTTTCGAGACAAGAACTAGACCTTTGTCTCCGGCCGCAGCAATCAACCAAAACAATCCAGCCACTAACGCTCCAACAACCCCGAATGAGACTTTGAATAGCAATATCGAAGCGACACTGCCAACTAGCAAATAGACCCAAAAATAAGCAAACCGAAATTTCCAGAGTATTAGATGAAGTGGCACTCCTAGAAGAAAAGTGGATTGATACGCTAAAGAGCTACCAATGGCTAATATTACTTCAGAAGCATCTATCCCAGATTGAGTCGGTGCTCCAATCGATAACCATACGCCCAACATAGGAGCAACAGCCGCCGCAATAATTAGTCTAATAATTCGAATCGTATTCACTAGTCATCCTAACGACCGCTTTTAAACGGCAACTCTGTATGCTTTTAATTTTTCTACACGCCAGCAAAAATTTGAAAGTGTGGAATCGCTGTCAGTTCTTAATGGCATTGTTCGCTACAATCAAAATATTCGTTGAAAGGTATCGACGCCAACAACCCGTACTGAAACGGCTAAAAAACTTTACGTACTTTAACATTATTGACAACTAAAACTAATAAAATTGCTTGATGCTGAGTATTCAGATATTTTCTCTGCAATTTCGTCGATTTTCGACATTTACTTTTCCAAGTTAGCTAATGTTTGAGTGAAAACGCGCCGCAAGGCGTCAGTTTGATCCAATTGTTATTTTCATTTACTCAATTGCGCCAATTCACTAGCATTCTGCTCCCAGTTTTCACCATCAAATTCAACAACAATCAATGAGCGAGGAGTACTATCTAAACAATTCACGTTTACATCTATGCCGTCGGGATTGGAACGTGGAGTATAGAATGGTTTTACGCCGCATTTTTTACAGAAGGTATGCTTAGCCACACCGGTATTAAACGTATAGGTTGTTATTGAGTCCATTCCGGATACTAGAAGAAAGCGTTTTAAAGGAACAATTAAATGTAGAAAGCCGGTTTTATTACATATCGAACAATTACATCGTATTGCTTCGATATCTTCGGGCGCTTCAACCTCAAATTTTATTGTTCCGCAGTGACAACTGCCTTTATATATCACCTCACTCCTCCCGTAAATGTAAAGTTGAATTCACGCGAGTGCTTTTATTCGCGTGCATACTTTAGTTATACACAACCGAATTCGACATTACTCACACCAGTATTTTGAATTGAATCCAAAAGAGATTCTAAAGCGTCTATTGGCGCTGTTCCAAAGTCGACGAAAAACAACTGACCATTTTCAAAAAGCTCTGGGTCAGATAAAAAATGGACGCAATTATGAAACAAACTACCTTCCACTACCTTTTCTTCGAACCAATCGGAAAACCATGTTTGTACTGGCTCCCAGTTAATGCTTTCACCTATGAGTCTAACTGAGCAATAATTCCACTGAAATGGGCATAGAACGACACTAAGATTACTCTCCCAATCGAATTTTATTCTTTCAAATGAAAGCATGTTCTCGGTATCAATGTTTACAGCTCTTTCTACTTGCCCATCCAGTAAATGAACTAAATCTACTCTCGATCCAGTATGAAAAAATCCGTCTTTAGCAATGTTTCCATCGGAATCTAAATAGGCTGGCTCAATAATTATTTCGTTATCAGGATAAGACTTAACTTCGTCCGTAAGTTTCGAAATATAATGTTCTCTTATTTGATCAAGTAACTCACCGAGTGCCATAAATTCTCCTTGCTCTTACGCCGATCTGAACAGCGAGCAGTTTATAGCGATTCCATCGTTTCAGAAACGCGAAGTTTAAATCGCTTTTTAAGCATGAGGTTTACTTAGTACTAAGTTGAATGATTTACAAATTACTTCAATAACATCGTCATACGTAAGAATAATAAAGTGCTTATGCTCAAGTTTTCGATTTCTGCTTAAGCTTTTTAACCACTCTGAATCAATGACTTCATCGAAACTAGACTCGTTATACCAGTTTTGCTGTGACTCCCATGTATCAAGCTCTGTAATTTTAGAAGCCAATACCCATTCAAATGTTAGCTCATAAGGAATCCACTTTTCCTCCGCAGGTATACTAAGGAGACTGCCATTGAACTCACCTTTCAAATGAAGATGATTAGTCCGATTGCTCATGGAAACCTCATCAAGAAAAATACTGTCTCTTCCATTGAGAATACCATACGCTGTATTGATTGGATTTACTGAGCTCATACCAAAAACCTCAACGCAGTGTACACAGGCGAGAAGCCTTAGGCGAAGCGTCTAATGAACGAAGCGAGTCAGTTTGATTCACCTTGCTATAAAGTTTTAGCTTGCGCATTGTTAATTTTCCTTAAATCAGAGTACAAAACAGCCAGTATCGCGATGTGTACCAATGCTAAGTATGGAATTTCAAATATCCCTGTCGATAAATCAATAATGAATGTCACCAACAGATACATAAAAATTGTTGCAACTTCCAATACAGCAAACCATTGCGACCAACGCTGCTCCTTTTTAACACCAAACGTAATAACGATATTAATAATGATGAAAGCAACGAGAAGACTGACATACAAAATGGCCTCTGTGGACGTTAGTTTCTCAAATGCTAACCCTGCTCCCGTTATAAAGATGCTGAGCACACCTGTTATTGTTAACAGTAACGTGTAGAAGCTAAAAGCTAATGCAGAATCCTTCAAATGAAACTCCTATGGGTTAAACCACTGAGGTAAAGTGTATAACGCTTCAAATGGCAGTTCATCTACTACTTTGAATAATTATGAGCCTATTGTTCCTTGACGTATTGTTTAAGTTGTTCGAATATTTTTGGCTGATATTCTAAATAAAAATAGTTAGCCCAAGTTCGAAGCTCAAACAAACAACCTTTATGTACCATGGAATTTCGATAAACTTTCATGGCACCGGACTTACTTTTAATTTCATTAAGCAACTTTTGCTCCTGAGCATGTGCTCCTGCATCACTTTGAAAGCACTGTTTTCGAAGCCTAAACTTCGGATAATATACGTCTTCGCCTTCTTTATCAGATTCAACTCTTTTTATTTCTTGCCATATAGAGTTGGAAAATGTTTTATAGCCCCACTACTTATAACAGATTCTGGTACCACAAGGTTTCCAGACTTCAAAACAGAAGAGAAGAAAAACAAAGTAAAAGTGATAATTAATTTATTCATTTTGTCTCAATACTATGATTATATTCGCACAAACTCGATATACAGGTCGATTTTATGCAGTTTTAAGATATTTTGAATGAATATCAACCTGTTAAGGTAGTTTATCGATATTCTTTAAAAGGTATTAATTTCGTCGCGGCGCGTTTAAAAAGATACTAAGAACCCTTAACTTATTGATTTTCAATTTAATTCCTTTTTAATGTTTCTCATTATACCGTTTTTTAAGCGCTCTAAAACTGACCACACTATTTCTTTATCTTACGCCAATTTGTACGATCTTGTCGTTCCGCGGGTTTTGACTTTTGCTCGGTTGCGATTAAAGTGATGGCTAACTCCTTTATTAAATAAATGGACCTGAACGCAAGTGATCCCTTTTAATACGGTCAGCGATGCATACCATCGAATCCAGCGTCGCATTCATACAACCCCCATCGTGACTTCGCAACAGTTAAACGATTGGCTTGGCCACAACATTGTTTTTAAAGCCGAATGCCTACAAAAAGTTGGGGCCTTTAAAGCCCGAGGCGGATGCAATGCGGTTGCCCATTTGGTTGAGCAGGGCCAGCGGCCCGATCGGATAATCGCCCAGAGTTCGGGCAATCATGCACAGGCGGTTGCTTGGGCGGCGCGGCAATATGAAATTCCGGCGACCATATATATGCCAGAAACCGCCTCTCGTATAAAAATGCAGGCAACGCGAAGCTATGGTGCAGAAGTAGTTACCAAACCTACGCGAAAAGAAATTGACGATGCCGTGGCCGAAGCCGCTAATCAATCTGGAACGGTTTGGATTCCACCATTTAATCACCAAGACGTGATCGCGGGGCAAGGCACAGCAGCGCTGGAAGTGTTTGATCAATATGACAAAATAGACGCGATGTTCGCACCTTGTGGCGGCGGTGGATTATTGTCAGGGACTTTGATCGTTGCTCGTCACATGTCACGCAAAACACAAGTAATCGGCGTTGAGCCTTTGATGGGAAATGACGCAGCGCAATCGTTACGCGCTAAAAAAATTATCGCCCTCGACAAAGCACCGGAAACCCTAGCCGATGGCGCTCGCACCTTGTCGGTTGGCGATATAACCTTTGATCACTTACAACAATTAGACGATTTTTACGAAGTGGATGAAGCGAACATCATCTACTGGACACAATGGTTAACCCACTTGTTAAAACTGACCATCGAACCGACCAGTGCCATGACCCTTCAGGGTGTGGTGAGTTGGCTGAAGACTAAGTCCACCCGACAAAACGTTGTCGTCATTCTGTCAGGTAGCAATCTGGATGCGGCGACAAGAAACACAGTGTGGCAAAACGATCACCTGTCGCAATTGCCGTCGTTAAACGACACTTAAGCTAGTTGAAATTTTTCCGACAGTTGTTTTAACGAATACCCCATATCTTTTAACTCTTGTGAGGCCGTTGCGGATTGTTCGCTCGCCACTGCGGTGTCGTTTGCAGCATCACGAATCACGACCACGCTGCCATTTACCTGCTCAGCCACCGTGCTTTGTTGTATTGCCGCCGACGCAATCTGTTCATTGCGCAGTCGGATTTCTTCGATGGCCTGTGTAATCAACGAAATCGATTGACTGGCTTCGGTTGCAGCATCATAAGTGGTACTTGCGAGACTGGCGCTGGACTCCATATTCAACGAGGCTTCGTCGGCTTTCGAAATCAAATTGGAAATGATCTGTTCAATCTCAATGGTCGATTGTTGGGTGCGATTCGCGAGATTACGAACCTCTTCGGCAACCACAGAAAATCCGCGACCTGCTTCACCGGCTCGCGCCGCTTCAATGGCTGCGTTTAAAGCAAGTAAATTGGTCTGCTCTGTAATGTTTTTTATAATACTGAGAAAGTCAGAAATATTGACTGTTTCGTCTTTTAAAGACTGAATGATTTTGTGCGACTGTTGAACGTTTTCAGTAAGTTGAGTGACTTTTTCTACGGCTTTTTTGACCACGCTTTCGCCCAGCTGAACCTGCTCTCGAGAATCGTTGGTAGACACCAAAGTTTCTTCTGCACTGCGAGCAACTTCTTGAACCGTTGACGCCATTTCAGTCATCGCAGTAGCCACCTGCTCCGTTTGTTGTTTTTGCTCACCCGCCTGTACGCGATTTTGTTCCGAAACTGCCGACATTTGTTCGCTCGCCACGGCCAACTGGGATACCCCGCCCGACAATTCGCGAATGGTCAATTTCAAATTGTCCGTCATCGACTGTACCGCATTCATCAATTGACCCACTTCGTCTTTACGCGATGAGTGCAACTCTGCGGTAAGATCGCCTTGGGCTACCTTTTCAGCGACTGCCAGCAACTTATGGATAGGTTTGACTAACGATCCAGAGATTACGAAAGCCGTAATAAACGAAAACACAATGGCGAACGATGCAATGGCGACAATCCACATCAGAAGACTGTTTGACTGGTTACGCAAACGCTCTAATTGTCGCTCAACCGATTGACTCGCAGAGCGAATCATTTCGGACGCCTGACCACTCATGGTAACCAACAGTTCGTCCGACTTTTCGTTCAAGCTCGAGTAGTTACTCAATGCTTGTTTGTATTCTTTAAGCTCAGTCAAAGAAGACTGCATACGCCGGTTAAGTTGGTCGTAATTTGATTTCGCCAACATGTTACTGATTCGACTTTCGGCCTCGTCAATCTTTTCCAGCGAGGTATTGAAATAATTCGAATCTCCCGTGATCACATAGTTTTTTTCAAATCGCCGAGCCTGAAGAATGGCTTTCGAAGCGGCACTAGCGTCGATTACCTTTTCTAAATAAACTTGCTGCGCTTCATTAGTTTCGCCAACCATGGTGAGAGCTTGAGAGGTAAAACGATTTTCCAGCTCCACCATTAGTGCCAAAACATCCCGCGCTTTTTGCTCCATAGTTTCTTGAGCTCGAGTGCTTTGTTCGGTCAACGCCTGATATTGACCCAGCACGTTACGGTACTGTTGCGACTCTTGAATTACGCGATCCATCAAAGCCTGACTTTCCTCAGTGTCGAACATTAGTTTGGAACTTTTACCAATTTGCGTCGCTGTCTCAACTTGTTTAAGTGCACGTTCAACGTAACTTGCGTCGAGTGTGTTCTGGAACCGTCGCTCGTTTTCTCTAGCGTCTGAGATCACATCGCTAATGCTTGAAACCTTGTTAAGTTTCTCAAACCTGTCTAACAAAAGATTAATCGACAAGAAACCGAGTGCACTGGTTATTACCAGACACAAACAAACCAGACCGAAGCCAATCGCCAATTTTCCGCGCACCGAAACGTTTCGGAACAAATTCATAATAAACAACATGATAGTATTGGGCCTAACCGTGTCAGGAAGATGGTTGATCTTTAAACGTCGATAACGGGGAGTCGGATGATGCTTATTCAAAATTTATACAAAAAAACATCATATTTGAGACAATATTTATAACAGAGTCAATCACTTAGGTGATCTATGAACAAAAAGAAAATTTCAGAAAAAACGGTCGCCGAGGCCATGGCAGCGGCTAAAGCAACCCAAAAACCGGGGCAGACCAAAGAGCAAACAAAGCTTATTGCTCAGGGAATTCAAAAAGGCATCGAGCACTACAAAAAACAACACAAAGCAAAACAGCGTGAACAGGATAAAGCACGCAAGGCTAAAGAAAAACGGAAGAACCAACCGGCGAGTTCAGTTGAAACCAGCAAACCGCAAGCTTCAGCAAGTAAAGTACCCTGGGTTTTACTCGCTGTCAGCTGGCTGGCGTTTGCACTTTATATAGCTTTAACGCGCTAACTGTTGCAGAAAAGCATGATAATCAGGAAGCTTCGATTCGAAGGCTTGCTGTGCATTTTTAAGCGCCGTTAATTCATTTGCTAAATCTTGTTGGTCGAGCACGTCCAATAAAGGGTGATAGTCATCCGGCAACTGACCGCTACCAATAAGTACCGCAATGTAATGATGCTTTCTAATGTATTCGTCGGGTTTAAGATTAAGCCGACCATGCGTTCTAAACAACTGAGTATTGTGCTTGAGGCGGTTCGAATAGTCGTTTGCAAAAATCCCTTGCCACGATTCTTCCTGGTGCAACCTCAGTGCATTCATGATGAGGTCGTGAAAATCATTGATTTGATCGAATCGGTTTCGGCACAAACGATTGAACTCTTTTGAATTAACTGCCATGGTTTGGCGGGATGGTAACAGATCGGACAAATCAAATAGAGCCGCGATAAAAAACTCGAAGAATTCACAATGGATTTCAGGAAAACGGATCGCATTTGCGTTCAGTTGAATGACATTGTTTTGCCAGGGCCCATTAAATTCACAGTTTGATAAAAAGCCCACCGAAAGATTCGAGATACTCGTCTGCTCAAGCTTAGGACTGTCTTTTAGTGCTCCCAAGCTTGAGTTTTCGTCATTGAGTAAAAACTTACGATGAGCTTGGCCGTTAATCACATGAGTCTTAATGCAGCCAAATGGGTAAAAATCATGTTGCCTGGACAATGGGAGGGTCTTCTCAGTTGTACGATCGGATGGGGCAGATTCTGAATCAAGTATCGCTGCTACATCTTTCACATCAAAAGAGGAACTGACATTATCGTTTCGGCAGTCCAAAAGTAAATCAACTGAAAACGACTGGCCTTGATCGCAATTGACTGCGCTTACCATTCCATCGTCCGTGCATTGCAGTTCGACATTTGAAGATTCAATCATATCGACATTCAACTTAAAGGCCTGTTGCGCGATCAGCTTTTTGTAGCTCGCCTGTTTCACTTCTAAGCCAAACTGCAAGGGATTTCTTTGAGCATCTGTAGTCGGTATACCAAATCGATTAGCTGCTGTTGCTTTGTACGACAGACTGAACTCTTCGACTATGTTCTCACTTAAATTATCGAGTCTCTGTAACACCTGATGAAATTCAAAAAATCCTTTTGATTGTCCAAAGTCGGAATAAGGCACAAAAAACGAAGGCTTATTTGTTGATTGGCTTTTCAAGCGAACTCCAAGATTGAATCCGCCCGCAGCTTCCTCTATCAACTGCTTAATAGAAATACCGATGGTTTGGTGAAATAAATGCGTACTGGGTGGCAAACTGATAATTGAATCGTCTAACTGCTCACTCGGTAGTTTTATCAAACGAATAGTGACAGGTAGCGGCTGAAGCAATTTGGCCAGATAAGCTGCTGCGTACCAGCCTTCAAGACTGTCACCAAGAATAACAATTTGTCGACATAATGAATCCTTCATGATGCTCTCCCTGTTATATTGGCCCGACAAAATTGCTGAATCGTTTCATAATGAAACCTTGACTGATCCGACGCTTGCGACACCATGACTTTCATTTGTGTCATTAGCTGATTAAGTTGATTGTCGGGAATACAATCGACTCGTGGGTGATACTGATGAGGAATTACCTTCTGACCGATGTAAACGGCCAACCAATTATCATCAACAAATATTTCATTCTTACAACTTTGAATGTGGCCGGAGGTTTGAAAGAGTTCGAGCCGTTCTTTTAAACTGTCAGGTATGCTCATACTTCGGCAATAATCCCAAAACTTTTCACCCTGACGTTGGTTCATATGATAATGCAGAATTAAAAAATCTTTGACCTGTTCGAATTGCTCGGTCATCTGAAGGTTGTAGTCATCGATGTCAACTTGTGAGAATTTTTGATCAGGAAAGTGTGTGATAAGTTTCATGATCGCTGTTTGTATTAAGTGAATGCTGGTCGATTCCAGGGGCTCTAAAAAACCACTGGAGAGTCCTACAGCGACACAGTTTTTATTCCACAGTTGATTTCGACGACCAGTTTTGAATTTTAGAAAGTTTGGCTGAGTAAGTGTTTTACCTGGAATATTATCGAGTAAACATTGATGCGCTGCTTCATCACTAATGTGATCGCTGCAATATACATAGCCATTACCCATGCGACTTTGCAATGGTATGCGCCACTGCCACCCGGCTTTTTGCGCGATAGCACGGGTATAGGGTAAAGGCTGACTAATAGATTCGGACTGAATGGCTACGGCTCGATCACAAGGCAACCAGTGACTCCAGTCCTGATACCCGGTTTTCAGTGTTTGTTCAATCAATAAGCCCCTGAAACCGGTACAGTCGATAAACAAGTCGCCTTCAATTTGGCTACCGGTTTCTAATTCAATGGATGTGATATGGCCGTTTTCGCTGTTTTGGTGAATTTGTTGCACTTTCCCCTCTGTGCGAAGTACTCCTTTCTCTGTAGCAAAGTTTCTTAAAAATTGAGCGTACAAAGTTGCGTTTAAGTGAAACGCATAAAAGTAGGTTGAGAAAATGGACTTCGGGTCGTTATTTGGGTGAACAAACTTTTCTTTCAGTGCCATGTTATAAGCCAGCGAGAAATCACTGATGTTTTCTGTGTCACCTTGTTGGTACGCTTTCACCCAATAATGATGAAAAGGAACGCCATTTAACGGGTGACCAAAATACCCAAACGGATGCAGGTACTTGTCATTCTTTTGCGTCCAACCTTCAAACTGAATGCCCAACTTATAGGTCGCTTGCGTGAAGCGCATAAACTCGTTTTCATCGATTCCGAGCTTATTATTAAAGTCGCGGATGCCCGGAATCGTAGCTTCACCCACTCCTACGGTGCCAATTTGATCCGACTCGACCAGTTGAATTTGATAGTCGTCGGTATAAAGGTATCGGGCTAAAGCAGCAGCGGTCATCCAACCCGCTGTGCCACCGCCGACGATGACGATTTTACGTATGCGTTTTTTCATAATGATTGAATTGGCAACTTGTTTTTAAATCTTTCGAACCGAATTAAACTGTTATGGTTATACATGAAATCGTATGGCAAAGAAACTCTGCTCAATGAGTTCTTCGCCGCTTACTTTAACTTGGGTGCCTTCAAGTTTAATACGCGACAAATAAACACAAATTGAACACGATTCGAACTTAAGGTATATTTGGTCCACTTTTTATTTGGAAAGGAATTCTATGAAAGCCGTCGCCATACTTGCCAGCCTGGCTATTCTCATCACCGGCATCGTGTTACAACTTTCGGCCCATCAGTGTGATGAAAAACGTCTGACCAGTAATGGTGTTTATACGGTGAACCTGATTCAATGTGTCGATTCCAACGATCAAGCCAATGGTTATCTCGAGTTATCCGATAATGAAGGTGAATCGATTGAGTTGCTCAAGTTCAAGGGTAATGAACAGCCTTTTGAGTTTGAATTTTCCTGGACAGATAGACAGGCCCTGACGATTTCATACACCGACGACAACAACCAATTAAAGATAGAACAACCCAGCGTCAATGTTTTAAAAAAACACATTTCTGTAAAGTTGATTAAACGCGAAAATCAGACTAATCGATTACAACGGTCAGCCTCATAGGTGAGAAGCCAATTCTCGATCGTTATCGCTTGATCAGAGTCATGCTTTCTTCAGCGAATCCCACACCCGCTTCATTATAAAAATTAAAGATCTTATCGATGCCACACTGCTGGAGCTCTTCAATTTGATCCTCGTAGCGAGCGATCGCCGCAACCTTGCCCCGATAGTTGGCGTTGGTCAATTGTTCCTGAATGTTGATAATGTCTCGAATGTAGGGCAATGCAATTAGAACAAGTCGAGTGTTGGATAAATCCATACCATTCCAAAGGTCGTAGTCTTCAGCATCGCCAAACAACACACGATAGCCTTCCGATTTTAAATTATTAATTCGCTCTTCGTCGGCATCAATACCCCAAACTCGATTGTCAGTCAGTTTAACCAAAGATTGATAGGTACCTTTACCCACGCGCCCCATACCGATGACCAGTACTTCCGCGTCTTTCGGCAACACAAACACATCGTCCTTATATTCAGATTTAGACTCGAACCGGGTAATGTAATGTTGTCCATTGCGATAAATGGTGTGCGCCGAGCGGTACAACACACTGGTCAGTACAAACGAGAAAGATACCGCAATGGCCAAAATCACCAGCCATTCTTTAGGTAACCAACCAAGGCTGGCGCACAGGGCGACAACGATAAGTCCAAACTCGCTGTAATTTGATAACACAAGTGACGATAGAAACGCCGTTCTTGCGCGTAACTTTAACAGGCTGAAACAGGCGAAAAATAACAGCGCTTTCAGTGGTAAAATCAAGGTGATTGCCAATGCAATTAAAACCATCTCGAGGTTGGGCAGTGCAGTGAAACCAATGGAGAGAAAGAAGCCAATTAAAAAAAGATCTTTAAAACTCATGAGCGACTTGTACAGCTCGGTCGATTTGGCGTGGTAACTGATGATTACACCGGCAATCAAAGACCCCAGATCGCCTTTGATATTGACTAAGGTAAAAAGTTCATAGGCGCCAAAAGCGAGAAAGAACCCCATTAAGGGTAACAGTTCGCCGTGACCGACCCGCTCCATAAGTTGATTAATGACTGGCCTGGCGAAAGCCAAAGCAAATAATGCCAATGCCCATAGGCTAGGAATTTTGCCTGTTGCAGCTACCAAGAAACCGACAGCGACCACGTCTTGCATGACCAGAATGCCGACTGCCAGTTTTCCGTGTCGAGTTTTAAGCTCACCGCTTTCTTCTAAAATTTTAACGATGCAAACAGTGCTGCTAAAACTCAATGCAAAACCAATGAGGGCCGCTGTTTTATAATCGATGCCGACGAAATAACTGAAAGCAAAAGAGGCGACCAGAATAACCAGTGATCCTGCTAGCATTATCCAGAGCGACATATGCGCCAAGGTGCTGAACCAGACTTCGGCTTTCATCAAATCTTTTACATGCAACTTTAACCCTATGGTGAATAACATTAAGGTGATACCAAGGTCGGCTAAAATCTGTAATGTTTCACCCGATTCCTGCCCCATAAAGTTGAGCAAAAAGCCCGCCAGTAAATATCCAATAAGCGGCGGTAGTGCTGCCGCACGAGCCACAACACCACAGCCAAATGCAAATAAGATCCAGATAAATTCCATTGACGCCGTTAACCCTTGATCAGTAGTTTATCGAGCATACGCGTTGAAAGAATGCGTTTTAAAAAAGCAAACAAGTACGTTGGAAAAGTCACATAATAACGCGCTTTCGGTCGTTTTTCCGTCAAAGCACGCAGTAACTTTTTGGTAACGGCAGACGGCGGGAGCGTAAATTGATTACCAATGTCACTCCCCAAACGGTCAAGCTGTCGTTGATAAGCCGCTTGATGAGCCGATTGTTCAATATCAATATGTTGCTTAAACTTGGCTAGTGCAGTGGCGCGAAATTGACTGAGTATCGGACCCGGTTCAATAAGGCAAATCTTTATATTGGTATCTTTTAGCTCCAGGCGCAACGTATCGGTCAAAGCTTCGATCGCGTATTTACTGGCATTGTAAGCACCTCGATATGGCATGCAAACCAAGCCCAATACCGATGAATTTTGCACAATTCGGCCATGCCCTTGCGCCCGCATGATCGGAATCACCTGACGAGTCAGTTCGTGCCAACCAAAAACATTGGTTTCAAACTGTTGGCGTAAAACATCGGTGGTGAGATCCTCTACTGCACCGGGTTGACCATAAGCACCATTGTTAAACAACGCATCGAGATGACCGCCGGTTTGTTGTAATACCTGCTGAAGTGCTTGGGCAATCGAATCTGGCTGTGTCAGATCAAGATGCACTGGGGTAATGCCCAGGGCCTGTAATTGACTCTCTGACGTTTGATCACGCACACCCGCGAACACCTGAAATCCGAGATGATGTAATTGCTTGGCTGCATCGAGACCAATGCCGCTGGAACATCCGGTAATTAATATCGATTGTGAAGGTTGTTGTTCTGACAAATGTTTGTTCCGTCTTTTTTGGTTTTAATTTTTATTGCGTGTTCTTACTATAGCAAGTCATAGCCAGTAGAGATAATTCGGCAACCATTGGTCCGACCGACCCGCCCACGACATTAGGATACTATTTCATTGTGACACGCTATTCTACTGTGACACACCAAGGCTGAGCTTGAGATAATTTTAATGTTTCGGTAAAAGCGAAAGCCGCTAAAATAAAAACAGATTGCTTTTAACTAGGAAAACCGCCCTATGGTAGAGTCATTGATCACCTATAACATTCGCCCGGAAGTTACCGAAGAAGATTACTGGAACACGGTGCAGCAGCTTATCACCACTTTGGTTAAAGACAAGAAAATCAAAGAATTTAGGGCGTTTGAAAACCTAATGGGCGACCCCCAAATTAAAGCTTCAGTTTACTGGAACGAAGCAACGCACTTTGCGAACTTTGCAAAATCTGATGAATGGCGCGATTTATTACGAGACATGCGAAAGGTGGTTACCGATATTCGGATCGAGCTTTGGGGGCCCTCACGATATCTGCCCGATCCGGTCGTGGTTGATGATTAAAACGTAGGCATTTGCTGATCCGGTTAATGGCTCGAATCACGTTTCGCCAATTCTGGCACCGTGCATCAATCGAATTACCTGAATCAAATTCCACGGTTTGAATGAAAATTCAGTTTCGGTATTCACTCGATGCACCATCACCAGATTGAGAGATGGATAAACCCCCAACATATGAACACCATTTCCCGTGTGGTAAAACGAGGGCGTTGCCTCTTCCGAGTCCGGCACCAAAACCTTCCATAACATTCCATAAGCCAAACCGTACTTTTCGTTTTCGATAGAATAAGGGCGGGTTGATAAGTCAATCCAATCTTCGGGAATGATCTGCTGATCGTTCCAACGCCCGCGATTAAGATACAATTGCCCATACAGGGCAAGATCGTAAGTGGTCATTCGAAAATGATAGGCCGGAAACGGTGTATTCGATAAATCATATTGATAAAAGCCATCCGTATCAGGAATGTTTTCATCTTGAGGCAATTGCAGGGTCGAGAAAGTCCCAGCGAAATGATTCATTCCGATCGGTTGCGCAATTCGTTTGTCAAATGCCTGAAAAATAGTCTCATTGGCAACTTGCTCAAAATAATAACCGGCAAAATTAAAATCCCAATTATTGTAATAGTAGTGCTCACCGGGCAGATGCGTACCACGTGCTGGTTTTTCTGCTTTCATCGAGGCCGACTCGGCTGTCGCTGGCAAATAAATGCCGGAACGTGATTTAAAAATTTGTGCCAGAGTGGCCTGTTGTTCTTTATCATTGAGTAAATGCTTAAACTGTTGCGAAATCTTCAAGTTGGACAGTGGCATTGCAAGATTTAACCGGCCTTTACCATATTCGATACCCAGCAGCGAATTTAATAACGCCTTTCTAATGGAATGAACAAGATGTTTTTGATGAACATCGCCAAAGGAAAACAGAATTTTTCCATCGTATAACATAAGAAACGAACTGGAACCGGCCTGTTTCAAATACTTGCGCAATTCTGCGAGCTTGGCTTCTGAATAACCCGCCTCTGACGGTGAAATCGTTTCCAGCCGTGTGGCTTGCTTGGCAGCAATCGGGAGGGTAATCCCGAGCATTAAGATGAGTATTAGCGGTCGCATTCACCGTCCTTTCTTTCGTTTGTTCGAATAAAACCTGGTCCAGCAGCCGATCAATCTTCCAGCAACAAATTGATCCGTTTGTTTTGCTTACCTTTGTTCTCTATTTTAGCAACGCTGACCCGGCCAATCTCGGATGTATTTTTAACGTGGGTGCCGCCGCAAGGCTGCAGGTCAATGCCGGGGATCTCGACCAGACGTACTTTACCCAATCCCATTGGAGGTTTGACCGACATGGTTTTTACCAGATCCATATTCGCCTGCATTTCTTCATCGGTAATCCAGCGATAATTCAATTCGACGTTATTCGAAATCAATTGATTTAATTGTTCGGTTAATTCTTGTTTGTCGGGTTTGTCTGGCATATCAAAGTCGAGACGCCCTTTTTGCAAACTGATATTACCACCCGTTACCGGGTAATCGAGCAACGAACAGAACACATGCATGCAGGTGTGCGTACGCATATAACGGTATCGATTATCCCAGTCGATGGCCGCGCTGATCACATCGCCCGATTTTAAATACTTTTCAGCGTCATCAACCCAATGGATAATGACACCCGGGGTTTCTCGATTTTTGCGTGTGTCGCTTACTCTGAGTTGCATGCCGTCGGATCGGGTTATTAATCCGGTATCGCCAGGTTGGCCACCGCCAAGCGGATAAAATACCGTTTGATTTAAAATCACCTGATTGTTTTCTACAGCCACGACTTCGGCTTCACAGTGTTTTAGATAGGCGTCTTGCTCAAACAATTTAATGGTGTCCACCGCGCTTCCCTCTCTTTAATGAGTCATACACTTATCAGTCAATCAGCCTATTAAACCTGCTTTAACCGCACATAGGCAACCATAAAGCATAAATTCTTAAAGTTTTTTTACAATAAAATCAAATATTTATGAGTTATCGAAAGGCTGTACTGAGAAATTTTGATCGAAACGGCTTGATCAAGTGTATATGTGTATTATAGTATTAATACAGTAGATTCAAACGATAGCATGACTCATCGAGGGAATAATCATGAAAAATTTAGCCACCAAAGCCAAAAATAATTGGAAGTTTAAACAACGAGTCAGTCGATTTAATCAATGGTTCTTTGGACCTGTTTTAGTCGTCAACATTATTACTTTGTTTATCGCGGTCAATATGACCGATTCGCACCACAACTACGAGCGCGCAAGTTTCTGGGAGGCCACCGGCCAAACCATCATGACGGTGATGCAGGCCATCGGCCTGGTCTCGGTGGGCTGACAATGAAGAGTGATATCAAGCACCTTTTATTAATTCAATTATTTAAGGAACGAAGTCATGGCGGACAGTGAATTTATATCGCTCGAAATATCGCCTTCTTCTGGCGTACCGATTTATCGACAACTGATGGAGCAAATACGACGCATGGTCGCCAGTGATTTGTTGGCACCGGGCGATCCTTTACCCTCTGTGCGACAGATAGCTACCCAGCTGGCGGTCAACCCGATGACCATTTCAAAAAGTTACAGCTTACTCGAAGCAGAAGGCATTTTAGAACGACAAAGAGGGAAAGGAATGATTGTGTCACATCAGCAGCCGAACAAATTGACTGAACCCGAACGGTTCAACTTGATAAAACCCACTGTCGAATCACTGGTATCGGAAGCCAAACAATTGGGCATTGAACCAGAGCAATTAATTGACCTAGTCAAACAAGAGTTAAAATAATTATGGAAAACATTGTCGAAGTTTCAAATCTAACCAAAGCATTCAAAGCCAACCCAGTATTAAATGGCGTTAACTTCTCGGTTCCCAAAGGGAGTGTACTCGGAGTATTAGGCAGTAACGGTGCTGGTAAAACAACGTTAATAGAAAGTCTCATCGGTGTGACAAAAACGGATTCCGGAAGCTGTAAGTTGTTCGGCGATACCGCGCCCAATCTATCCGCTGAAACCAAGCACCGAATTGGTTATGTACCGCAAGAATCGGAATTGATTAACTGGATGAAGGTTGGGCAATTAATTCAATACAATAAAAGTTTCTATGAGCATTGGGACAATTCTCTGGTCGAAAAACTGATGATCGACTGGGGATTAGGATACGATCAGAAAATTGCCAAACTTTCGGTGGGACAAAAGCAAAAGCTATCGATTATTCTTGCCATGGCACACGGACCGGAATTATTAATTCTGGATGAACCCGTCGCCAGCCTGGATCCGGTATCGCGTCGCAAGTTTATCAAGCAACTGATCGATATTAACATTGAGCAAGAAAAAACTATCTTGTTTTCAACCCACATTACCTCGGACTTGGAGCGCGTTGCCGCTCAGGTATTAATTCTTAGAAATGGGGTTAGCTACTATCAGGGTGATATCGACGAGTTAAAAGAGAAAGTGGTTCGATTGCATCTGCAAAGTGATCATGAATTTCCAGAATCATTATCGGTTCCCAGCGCATTAACAACTGAGGTTTATGGTAAAAACGCCATTGTGGTCACAGAAGACTTCAATCAAGTCAATGTGGAACAGTTGGGCAAGCAATATAACGCAACCGTTCGTATTGAATCGATGAGCCTAGAAGATATCTTTGTGGAGTTGCACGCATGAGAAGTTCTTTCGCTATGCTATTGACCTTGCTAAGACAATGCTGGGTCAGCAGTCTTTTTGCCCTAGTTGGATCGTTAGTATTTGTCGCAATATTTGTGTATATGCCACCGTCCGAAAATGCATCCGATTTTAGCAATCGAGCAGCAACGTTTGTTTTACTCACTTTTTTGGCGCAGTTGATGTGGTTAATGACCTGGAGCAAGCAGCTGCGAGGTATCATACAATATAAATTTAGTCCTTTATTACCCGGTTATTTTTCTTCTGCCTGGGTATGCATCGGAATTATGTACTGCTTGACGACGCTGGTGCCCACAGCGATTGGGTTGTCTTACGATGCCGTTAATCTCAATGTTTTCTTACTTGTTACCGTTTTATCAGGAATTATCATAACTTCAAAGTTGGTATCGGAATCCGTTTCAGCCATTGTTACCTCGTTAACAATCTTACTTTTGGCTATCGAAGATGGTCATGTCGATGCGCACGGTGAGCGTTACTTCGAATGGGCCAATGGATTTGAGTTATTGATAATGATTCCTGTGATTTTAATGTTAGCAGGTGCAATTAATCAGTTAATCAAACGATCGCATAAGCGAACCAGAAACAGCGATCAAGAAAAACTGCAAAAGCAGGAATACAATTTAAATCACCATAGAACATCCCGGTTTGGTCATTGGCTTGGCGGTTTATTGTTGCAAACTCGTTTGTTTTTGATGCTTCAACCGTTATCGCACTTCTACAATCGACTGTCGGTATCCATGTGGAATTACCAATATTGGGGGTTCACTCTGTGGCGTTTTATTATTCTGACATTGGTTGTTTCGGATCTTATTTTGGATGCCGATATTGTCCAAAATCTGTTTGATGCATTGAGCGGCGATCGCAAGTTTCCGATTGCATTAATCATGGTTACCAGTTTTCTGGCGGTCTTCGATACCAGTATTTTTTCAAGAATGATGTTTGCTCAAAAGTATCTCTGGCTAAAAGAACCGGTTAACGGATTCAAGAGTTTTAAGTCGCTATTTTCGAGTCGGTTGGTAAGCAATGCGGCCTGGGAAGTGGCCATCACCTTAACCACCCTGATATTAATCGTCATGCAAACTGAACTGGCAGAACAATGGACCGGGTATCTGGTATTAAGCTTTGTCGCACTAAAATTACTCTCAATCATTCTCAGTTTAAAAATGGTGACTTCGAAATGGGAACACAGCAAATACATTTACGGAGGAGCGACCGGACTGATAGTCAGTTTGTGGGCTTTTTTCTCGCTCATTTTGGGTGAAGTCGATTTAACTTGGATCAGCCTATCGACGGTCGTGATAGTGGTTATGACCTTTCACAGTTACCGACAATTTCGAGCTGCCTACATACAACCGTAACCGTTAATCTGGGTACAAGAAACAATCTCGGGTATGGTCGTTGACCATGCCCGTTGCCTGCATAAACGCGTAACAAATGGTTGAGCCAACAAAGGTGAAACCATTCTTTTTTAACGCTTTGCTCATGTTATCGGAACGTTCGGTGGTTGCTGGCACTTCGGAAAGCGTCTGCCATCGATTGACTATCGGCTGACCATCAACAAAGGACCATATAAACTCGGAGAATTCGCCCGAGTTCTTAAAATGATTAAGCAGTGCCTGTGCATTCTTACGAACACCGTAAACTTTCAGTCGATTGCGAATAATTCCAGAATCTTGAAGTAGCCGTTCAAGTTCAGGATCAGACATATCCGCAACTTTTTCTATATTAAAGCTATGAAAGACCTTACGGTAATGGTCACGTTTGCGTAACACAGTGATCCAACTAAGCCCAGCTTGAGCGCCTTCAAGACACAACATTTCAAATAATTTTTGATCGTCGTATTCTGGACGCCCCCACTCATTATCGTGATAATCGACGTAAAGCGGATCGGTTCCACACCAGCTGCAGCGCGATTTACTGTTGTTCATTATTTTAAATATCTCTGTTTCGATGCGGTTGTTTAGGTGAAGCGTCAACTTTCAACGTTAAAATGCTGATTTTCGATGATGCCGATGTGATTGCCGAACGGATCGACAATCGTCGCCACTTTGACACCCTCACCCACCGATTCGATGGCGTCACCAATTTCAGCACCGCGTTCCTTTAGTTCGCTCATGGCGACTTCAATGTCATCGACACGCCAGTAAGCAACGGAATTATTACCACTGCTGCGTTTTTGCGGTAACAGGCCAAGTTCGAAACCGCCAATATCGTAGCCGACGTAAAATGGCTCATCAAAATACGGTTGAATCTGAAAGATTTGCCGGAACCATTGTTTTGCCTGTTTCAGGTCAGAGACGTACAACACATTGGTGGCCAATTGCTTGATCATGCTAAACCTACTTACGTTGACTGAGTGAAATTGACGGACGGCCGACAACCTTAAGTCACTAATGTGATTTAGACAAGCGTTTGCGCATAGGATCGCCCGAGCAGCCCTGATATAATCTCGCTTTTGCTGAAATAACCGAATAGTTGACTTGGAGGCCTGGTTTGTCTGGGAAAAACCGCATCGAAGGTGCACCGCAAACCTTTCAGGGTTTGATAATGACTCTGCAACAGTACTGGTCTGAAAAAGGCTGTGTGATCGTTCAACCACTGGATCTGGAAGTAGGTGCCGGCACCTTTCATCCGGCGACCTTCTTGCGGGCGATTGGGCCCGAGCCCTGGAATTCGGCCTACGTTCAACCGTGTCGCCGTCCCACGGACGGTCGCTATGGCGAAAACCCGAATCGGCTCCAGCACTATTATCAATATCAAGTGGTATTAAAACCCGCGCCGAAAAATATTCAGGAATTGTATCTGGGATCGTTAAAAGCGCTTGGGATTGATCCACTGGAACACGATATCCGGTTTGTCGAAGACAACTGGGAATCACCAACTCTGGGTGCCTGGGGTCTGGGTTGGGAGATCTGGTTAAACGGAATGGAAGTCACCCAGTTTACCTACTTCCAGCAAGTCGGAGGTCTGGAATGCAGACCGGTCACCGGAGAGCTGACCTATGGTCTTGAGCGGATCGCCATGTATTTGCAAGGCGTGGACAGTATTTACGATCTGGTCTGGACCGAAGGCCCGCAAGGCGTGGTCACCTATCGGGACGTTTTTCATCAGAACGAAGTCGAACAATCCACCTACAATTTTGAGCTGGCCGACGTCGATTTCTTATTCAAGCAATTTGATAATTGTGAAAAACAGAGCGAAGCATTGATTGAAAAAGGGTTGCCACTGCCCGCTTACGAGCAAGCGTTAAAAGCCTCACACGCCTTTAACTTACTGGATGCCCGTCACGCCATTTCAGTGACCGAGCGACAACGCTACATTTTACGGGTTCGTGCTCTGGCCCGCGCGGTTGCTGAAACCTACTACGCGTCGCGAGAAAAACTAGGATTTCCTATCTGCAAAAATCAACAACAAGGAGATGCCCAATGAGCCAGCATCAAGATTTTCTGGTGGAATTAGGCACCGAAGAATTACCGCCAAAAGCGCTCGCAAAATTAGCCACAGCATTGCACCAGAATATTATCGAGCGGTTGCAGAATGCAGAGTTAAAGTTCAAGCAAAGCGAGTGGTTTGCAACCCCACGTCGTCTGGCCGTTCGCGTTATCGATTTACAAGCTCAGCAAGATGACAAAGTGATGGAACGTCAAGGTCCTGCTGTTAACGCCGCCTTTGATGCAGAGGGTAACCCAAAACCGGCAGCGATCGGTTTTGCCAAATCTTGCGGCGTAAACGTTGAAGATCTCGATCGCACCGAAACCCCCAAAGGGGAACGACTGAGTTACAAGGCCAAAGTTAAAGGCGCTGCCACGGTTGACTTGTTACCGGAAGTCGTTGAGTCGTCATTAAAGAAATTACCCATTCCCAAGGCGATGCGTTGGGGCGACAGCGACGCCGAGTTTATCCGTCCACCGCATTGGTTGGTGATGCTGTTCGGCAAGGACATTGTGCCGGCCACCATTTTCGATTTGCAGTCTGGCAATCAGACCATGGGGCATCGTTTTCATACGCCTGACGCCATAACCATCGCCGATCCCTCCTCTTACGAAGCATCGCTGAGAAGTGCCAAAGTTGATGTCGATTTCGAGCACCGCAAACGCACCATTCGTCAACAAGTGGAATCGATAGCTCAAAAACACAATGCCAAAGCCGTGATTGAAGAGGATCTGCTGAATGAAGTGGCCGCTTTAGTGGAATGGCCGGTCGCCTTGGACGGTCAATTTGATGAGGCGTTTTTAGAGGTGCCCGCCGAAGCATTGATCGCAACCATGCAAGCGGATCAAAAATATTTTCATCTGGTTGATAACAATGATCGACTTCTGCCTCGTTTTATTACCGTATCCAATATTGAAAGTAAGCGCCCACATACAGTTATCGAGGGGAACGAGCGAGTAATTCGACCGCGACTGGCCGACGCCAAATTTTTCTTCGACAGCGACAAAAAGAAACCGTTGGACGACTACATTAATAAATTACAGAAGGTGGTGTTCCAAAAGAAGCTTGGCACCCTGTATGATAAGTCGCAACGTATCAAGCAGGTTGCTGGCAGCATTGCCAATAATCTGGGGTACTCTGTGGAACTTGCTCAGCGCGCCGCCGAGCTTTGCAAATGCGATCTGATGAGCAGCATGGTTTACGAGTTTCCTGAGCTACAGGGCATTGCCGGTCGGCATTACGCAACCTTACATAACGAACACGCGGATGTGGCCGCCGCCATGGACGAAGTGTACATGCCACGCTTTGCCGGCGACGCTTTACCCGGTACCGAGACCGGAATTTGCCTCGCGCTCGCTGATCGCATCGACACGCTGGTCGGCATTTTCGGTATTGGACAAGCACCCACCGGGGCCAAAGATCCGTTTGCACTTCGGCGTGCCGCACTGGGTGTGATTCGATTGATAGTCGAAAAACAGCTCAATCTTGATTTGTCCCAATTGATCGACGAATCCATCGAAGCTTTAAGAGAGATTCCACTTGAGTCGGGTACCAAAGACCAGTTACTGGAATTTTTTGCTGCTCGGACCCAGGCCTGGTATCAGGAGCAATCGTTTTCTGCTCAAGTTATTCAAGCGGTAACAGCGCTGGAAATTACCCAACCGGCCGACCTGGACAAACGTATCAGAGCGGTTGCTGAATTCAATAAGTTGGAACAAAGCGAAGCTCTCGCCGCCGCTAATAAGCGCGTCAGTAATATTTTGGCCAAAAGCGAAGTCGATGTTTCCAGTTTATCGGTAAAACAGGAGTTGCTCGAAGAAGCTGAAGAAAGCACCTTGTTCAGCGACATGAACAACATTGGTGAACAAGTAGCGCAAAAAGTGAACGCTTCCGATTACAGCGACGCTCTGAATTTGCTCGCCAGTTTGCGCGACAGCATCGACAACTTCTTCGATAAAGTTATGGTCAATGCCGACAATACAGAAGTGAAAAATAATCGATTGGCGCTGTTGAATCAGTTACGGCAAATGTTCTTATCCATTGCTGATATTTCTTTGTTACAAAAATAAGCACTCAGCGAAAAGCTCCTTTTGGAGCTTTTCGTATTTTGCGCTATCGAATATTAAAGTTATTGGCTAAACTGAAGCTAGGTTAATTTCAGGATATTTATCGTTGAGAACGATCACAGAAGATCAGCGATCGTTACCAGAAACTCAAGATCGCTATGAGCAAATCGAACCCAC
This sequence comes from Pleionea sp., assembly GCA_052032335.1. GTDB lineage: Bacteria > Pseudomonadota > Gammaproteobacteria > Enterobacterales > Kangiellaceae > Pleionea. Next base: position 23,484 of record JBPEWV010000035.1, read on the forward strand.
AAAAAAACCATAAGAATATCGGCCGCCTCTCACTACAGGCTTTAACGTGGTTGCGCGATAGGCAAATACCAGCCTTTCCGGTCGCCTATGCCGTCGGGTTTGAATACATTCGAAACTCCATCGAAGAGTTGGTCAGCTATATTGATGAGCTAGAACCTCAACAAGAACTGGACGACGAAGTCATTAATCAACTGTTTCGGGAGTTTATTCTGTCGAAATATCTCGATTTGGACGGGTTTAATCGCGACATGAGCGATATCGTCGAAGATACCAGTAAAGCAATCACCGACGCCCGGGCGCCACTGAAAGAATTCAAGCAGTTTCTCGATAAGACTGAACAAAGTCTAAGTTCAGGCAAAGAAGTGAAAGCCCGAGACCTGGTTAAAGAATTATCCCAAAAAACAGAGAAAACAGCCGAGTCGGTCAGCGAGCTGGAGAATCATTTATCCGTGATTTCTGCTGATGTACAAATTTTAAGAAAACAGTACCTCAAAGTATTAAGAGAGTCGCGACAAGATCCATTGACCGGATTGTTGAATCGCGCAGCGCTGCAAAAACGTTTTAGCTTTTTAAAAAGCGACGCCAATGTTGAGAATTTGACTTTATGCGTCGCAGATATCGACTTATTCAAAAACTTTAACGATCGTCATGGACATTCGGTTGGCGATAAAGTGATTCGACTGGTGGCCAATACGTTGCAAACCAATCTTAAAGGCTCCGATGTTTTGAGTCGTTACGGTGGAGAAGAGTTCGTTATTTTATTGCCCAATACGGCATTAAAAGATGGCATTTCAATTATGAATAAAATCCGCAGCGAAATTGCCAACAAAGAATTTAAAAATAAAAACGACGGCCAATCGGTCAGCAATATCACCATGTCGTTCGGACTGTCCGAAATCAAAGACGACGACAACTTCCACAGTTTATTCGATCGGGCTGATAAGGCTCTGTACCGATCCAAGCAAAATGGAAGGAATCGCGTTAGTAGTGAGTGCTAACTTAGTTTAACTTACCTCGAATAATTCCCGAATATCACCCAAACTCGATTGCACGTAATCAACAAACCGACGAGCAACCGGCGACAGACTCTTTGCCGACGGATAGACAAGACACCAGGAACGCTTGATCGGAAATCCGGGAATTTCTCGCGTTTCCAGTTGACCCAGCGCCAGTTCCGACAAAATACTCAATCGCGGCAAAACGCCGACGCCCAATCCCGACAGTATTGAGTGTTTCAATGCTTCATTGGAGCCAATCTCAATCATCGGATGAATCGGTAAGCTCTTTTGTTGGCAATGCTGCTCAATTGCCAGCCGACTGCCCGAACCGCGCTCGCGAATGATCAAGGGTAGAGAAAAAAATTGCTGTTCCGAGATGGCCTCTTGTTGCAGTAAGGGATGCCCTTTGGGAAACACCGGGATCAATTCATTATCCAGAAACGGCACCGAAAACAATGGGCGATTTGACGGCACGATCCCCATAATGGTTAAGTCATCGGTATTATTGGCCAGACCTTCTAAGGCTTGCGCCCGGTTAACAAAATTGAGTGTTAAGTTGACCTGATCATACTGACTGATAAAAGGTCTCAGCAAATAAGGCACCACGTACTGAGCCGTATTTACAGCTGAAATTTTTAAATTCCCGGCAACCTGGCCCTTTAAAGTATGGATGTCATTTTGCAGTTGGCCGAATTGATCAAATATCACCTCGACACTCTCAGCCAATAAGTTTCCCGCCGGTGTGTAATACAGTTTACGCCCAATGTACTCAAAAACTTTTTGCCCCAGAGCCTCTTCAAGCTGGCGAATTTGCGAGCTCACGGCCGGTTGCGTTAAACCCAGTCGGTCGGCGGCCTTACCATATCCTCGTTCCTGATAGACCGCCCGGAATACTTCAAGCTGTCGTAACGATAAGCGACTTATTAGTTTTTCAATACGGTCGGGCATAGTGAGTAGTCAACTTATACATAAGGGTTTACTTATTAAAGATATTAAATATATTGATTTTTAATTATACAAACAATCGTTTAATTTAATAACACGTCCATTGAAGGAGAAAGCGTGTGATTAAAAAGGTATTAATCGCCAATCGAGGCGAAATTGCCGTCAGAATAATTCGTGCTTGTGCCGAACTGAACATACGATCGGTCGCGGTATACACCGAGCCGGATCGCTACGGACTCCACGTGAAACGGGCTGACGAAGCGTTTTCGGTGGGTGACGATCCCATTCAGGGTTACCTCGATCCGCTCAAGTTAGTCAATCTGGCGCTGCAAACCAAATGCGACGCCATTCACCCCGGATACGGTTTTCTTTCGGAAAATGCCGAATTGGCCCGATTGTGCGAACGCAAAGGTGTCACTTTTATCGGACCCAGCTCCGAAGTCATTGCCAAAATGGGCGATAAAACAGCGGCCCGCGATGCCATGCGCGAAGCGGGCGTACCGGTTACTCCTGGTTCCGACGGCAACCTCGATAATGTGGAACAAGCCATTGAGTTAGCGAATGAAATTGGTTACCCAGTAATGTTAAAGGCCACATCGGGCGGTGGGGGTCGTGGCATCCGACGCTGCGATAGTGAGCAGGAGCTCAAGGTAAACTTTCCCCGGGTTATTTCGGAAGCAACCAAGGCTTTCGGTTCCGCCGACGTGTTTCTAGAAAAGTGCATTGTTGATCCGTTACACATTGAAGCCCAGATATTGGCCGACAGCCAAGGCAACGTGATTCACCTCTATGAGCGAGACTGTTCCATTCAACGACGCAACCAAAAACTGATAGAAATTGCACCCAGCCCACAAATTACACCAGAACAACGTCAGTACATCGGTGAATTGGCAGTTCGTGCAGCAAAAGCTGTGAATTATCAAAGCGCCGGCACCGTGGAGTTTCTGCTTACCGGAAACGAAGTTTATTTTATGGAAATGAACACCCGGATCCAGGTGGAACACACCATTACGGAACAGATCACTGGTGTCGACATTGTTCAGGAACAATTGCGAGTCGCCTCAGGCAAACCACTACGTTATCAACAGTCGGATATTCAGTATCAGGGCTACGCCTTGCAGTTTCGAATAAACGCCGAAGATCCGAAAAACGATTTTTTGCCCAGCTTTGGTAAAGTGACCCATTATTACGCACCGGGCGGGCCTGGCGTTCGGGTCGACACTGCAATTTTTACCGGCTACGACATTCCGCCGTTTTACGATTCCATGTGCCTCAAGTTAATAGTTTGGGCGCTGAACTGGGAAGACGCTTTAAATCGGGGAAAGCGAGCGTTGGATGATATGCGCTTGCACGGTATTAAAACCACCGCCAACTACTATCAACAGATATTGTCACATCAGGATTTTCGCAAAGCCAATTTTAATACCAGCTTTGTTGCCGAACATCCGGAATTGCTTAAATATTCCGACAAACGACATCCCAGTGAAATTGCATTAGCGCTTGCTGCCGCCATTGCTGCGCACACCAGTGTTTAACAAGGAGATCCCAGTGAAAAAAATAGAAGTTACCGACGTTACTCTTCGCGACGCGCACCAATCTTTGTTAGCTACCCGCATGCGCACCGAAGATATGCTCCCGATCTGTGACAAGCTCGATAAAGCAGGTTTCTGGTCGCTTGAAGTTTGGGGTGGAGCCACCTTTGATGCCTGCGTTCGGTTTTTAAAAGAAGATCCTTGGGAGCGATTGAGACAACTGAGAAAAGCCTTGCCCAACACACGATTGCAAATGTTGTTGCGGGGACAAAACTTGTTAGGTTACCGCCACTACGCCGACGATGTGGTCGAAGCCTTTGTGGCCGCGAGTGCCGAGAATGGTATTGATGTGTTTCGTGTTTTTGACGCGCTGAACGACTTACGCAACATTGAAGTAGCAATGAAGGCGGTTAAGCAAAGTGGCAAACACGCACAAGGTACCATTTGTTACACCACCAGCCCCGTGCACACGGCTGAATTGTTTGTTCAACAGGCCAAAGACATGCGCGATATGGGTGCCGACTCAATTGCGATTAAAGACATGGCGGGCTTGTTAACGCCCTACGATACTTTTGAACTCACCAAAGCCATCAAAGATGCGGTCGATTTGCCACTGGTGATCCACAGCCATTCAACTTCAGGCTTAGCACCCCTTTGCCAGATGAAGGCGGTTGAAGCTGGCGCCGATCGGATCGACACTGCTATTTCCTCTTTCGCGGCAGGCACCAGCCACCCAGCTACAGAAGCTCAGGTCGCCGCGTTTAAAGATACGCCTTACGATACTGGTCTCGACTTAACACTATTGGCAGAAATCAACGACTATTTCAAACAAGTGCGAAAAAAGTACCATCAGTTTGAAAGCGAATTCACTAAAGAAGACATTTCGGTTCAAATCAATCAAGTGCCCGGCGGTATGATGTCGAATCTGGCAAACCAGTTAAAAGAACAAAACGCACTGGATAAGATTTCGGACGTGTTTAAAGAAATACCAAAAGTAAGAAAAGATCTCGGTTATCCACCATTGGTAACACCGTCTTCACAAATTGTAGGCACACAGGCGGTTTACAACGTGCTCTCTGGTGAGCGTTATAAAACGATTACCAATGAAGTAAAACGGTATCTGCAAGGCGGCTATGGCAAGCCACCAGCTGAAGTCGATGCACAATTGCGAAAGCGAGCCATTGGTAATAAAACCGTACTCGATACACGACCAGCCGAAGGGTTGGATCCAGAAATGGATAAACTGAAAGCCGAAGTAGGCGAACTCGCTGAAACCAGAGAAGACGTTTTAATTTACGCGATGTTCCCCGATCTGGGAAAAGAGTTTCTTCAGCAGCGTAAAGACGGCACGTTGGAACCGGAAGCCTTATTGCCACCCGAAGCAGCGGGCCAGGGTTCGGTGAAAACAGCCACCGCGACAGAATTCAAAATTGATGTTCATGGCGAAACTTACGATGTCGCGATCACAGGCGTTGGTGACTCCGGAAGCGGCAAAAGAAAATTCTATATTTCGCTCGACGGGATGCCTGAAGAAGTGGTCTTTCAACCATTGAATGAATACGCCAGTGAAGGCAGTGGATCAAAACGCAAGCAGGCCTCTGAGCCCGGTGATGTCACTGCCGCCATGCCCGGCAACATCATCGACGTTTTGGTAAAACAAGGCGACAAAGTCAAAGCAGGCGACGCCGTACTAATAACCGAGGCCATGAAAATGGAAACGGAGATTAACGCCGGCATCGACGGCGAAGTCATCGCAGTTCATGTTGAGAAAGGCGATCGGGTGACACCCGGAGAGGTGTTGGTGGAGATTCAATAGTAAACACTCACTACCATTAAAACACTTAAAATTATCGACAAGTCAATAACCCATTATCTCTTATGGTAAATAACAAATGGCATGCGAAAAAAAAGGACCTCGGTGAGGTCCTTTTTGATTGAGTTTCACCAACTTGGTTAGTGAGTGGAAGTACTGTCAGAGCTAGACGTCCAGGTTTGCCACAGCCAATGCATTGTTTTCGATGAATTCCCTTCTTGGCTCAACATGATCGCCCATTAAACAAGTAAACAGTTGATCGGCAGCAACGGCATCTTCAATGGTGACTCGAAGCATCCGTCGTGTCTCCGGATCCATGGTCGTCTCCCACAATTGCTCAGGATTCATTTCTCCCAAACCTTTGTAGCGTTGAACGTTAAGACCACGACGAGACTGAGACATCAACCAGGTTAAAGCCGCTTCAAAGTTGTTCACTTCGAATTTACGTTCGCCACGTTGGACGTAGGCACCCGGTTCAACCAATCCCACCAGTTTTTTACCAATGGCGATGACTTTGGCGTAATCGTTAGAGCCGAAGAACTCATGGTTAAAGGTGTAAGGATGTTCTAAACCATGATGAATGACGTTCACCACGGGGACGTAGATGTGACGTTCGTTGTCTTCTTCAATAGAAACCTCATAACGCACAGCACCCGCCGTTTTGTCTTGATTGATGGACTCCATCAATGCATTACACCAGGTCTCAACCTTGGAACGATCGCCCATATCTTCGGCATCGAGGCGAGGTAAGTAAATCAGGTTTTTCATAACCGCAGACGGATAAAGCTGGGCCAGGCGATCAATAATACTCTCGACTTCGCGATATTGAGTGACCAGTTCTTCTAGTCCAGCACCTTTAATCGGCGGCGCATCGGCATTGACGTATAGCGCGGCATCGGTCAAGGCAAGATTGGTCAGGTAGGCAACCAGCGCAGGATCGTCTTTCAAATAAGTCTCTTGTTTGCCCTTTTTTATTTTATACAACGGCGGTTGCGCAATATAAACGTAACCATTCTCGATGAACTCAGGCATTTGACGGTAGAAGAAGGTCAGGAGCAAGGTTCGAATGTGCGCTCCATCGACGTCAGCATCGGTCATGATGATGATGCGATGATAACGTATCTTTTCTGCGTTAAACTCGTCACGCCCAATGCCGCAGCCAAGTGCGGTGATCAGAGTACCGACTTCTGCCGACGACAACATTTTATCAAATCTGGCTTTCTCAACATTGAGTATCTTTCCTTTGAGCGGCAAGATAGCCTGATTCTTCCGGTTTCGGCCTTGTTTCGCTGATCCACCGGCCGAGTCACCCTCCACTATGTAGAGTTCGGATAATGCAGGATCTTTTTCCTGACAATCGGCCAATTTTCCGGGCAAGCCAGCAATGTCCAGAGCGCCTTTACGTCGGGTCATCTCGCGTGCTTTTCGGGCAGCTTCACGCGCTCTGGCGGCTTCAACCATTTTATTGACGATCATTTTCGCTTCGCTGGGGTTTTCTAATAGATAATCGGATAGCTTTTCACCCATGGCTTGCTCAACCGCACTTTTCACCTCTGAAGACACCAGCTTGTCTTTAGTTTGAGAGGAGAACTTAGGATCTGGTACTTTAACCGAGATGACCGCGGTTAAACCTTCTCTCGCATCGTCCCCGGAAGTGTTTACTTTGCCTTTGTTCAATCCTTCTTTTTCTATAAAGGTATTCAAGGTCCGAGTTAAAGCCGCGCGGAACCCGGCTAAATGGGTACCACCGTCGCGCTGAGGTATGTTGTTGGTGAAGCAGTAGATGCTTTCTTGATAGCCATCATTCCACTGCATCGAGACTTCAACACCAATGTCGTCTTCTTCACGTTGGGTCTCGAAATGAAACACCTCATTGTGGATGGGGGTTTTGTTTTGATTCAAGTACTGAACGAATGCTTGGGTACCACCTTCGTATTTGAAGTGATCTTCTTTACCATTGCGCTCATCTTTTAAATATATCGAAACACCAGAGTTCAAAAACGACAGTTCTCTGAGTCGTTTCGCAAGTATGTCGTAGTGAAATTCGATGTTGGAAAAGATTTCTTCGCTCGGGTGAAACTTTAATTCTGTTCCTGTTTGCTCAGTATCACCAACAACTTTTAGCTCTGACTGAGGTTCGCCGAGACAATATTTCTGCTCGTAAATCTTTCCTTGACGGCGAATGGTTAATTTCAATTCGTCTGACAAAGCGTTAACCACCGACACACCGACACCGTGCAAGCCGCCGGAAACCTTATATGAGTTGTCGTCGAACTTACCACCCGCATGAAGCACGGTCATGATTACTTGGGCGGCAGAAACACCCTCTTCTTCATGAATATCGACTGGGATTCCCCGACCATCATCGGAAACAGAAATGGAGTTATCAGTGTGTATTGTGACCCGAATATCATTACAGTGTCCGGCTAACGCCTCATCGATGGAGTTGTCCACCACCTCGAAAACCATGTGGTGCAATCCAGTTCCGTCGTCCGTATCGCCGATGTACATTCCCGGTCGCTTACGGACGGCATCTAGCCCTTTTAAAACTTTAATACTCGAAGAGCCGTAATCTGAATTTTCTGACATATAAATACCTTTATTGTTTTAAATCTTTTTGCACCCGGAACTCACCTTGTTCCACGTGGAACATGTCCCTATTATACCCTGAAATTGCCCCTGGCAGGGAGTCTTCTGTGATTGCTGTGACCAACAATTGAGTGCGTTCTAAGGCAGTAAGCGCGGCTATTAACTGTTCCTGACGTTCCAGATCGAGCTCCGATGGTAAATCATCAATACACACCAAACACTCTTTGTCGCAAGTAACGGTAAACAAAGCTATCACCGATAGCATCAATGCGTTAATGAGTACTTTTTGCTGGCCGCGAGATACGAAATCAAATACATTCTCGTTACCTTTTAACAGTATAAAATCGCCGCGATGTGGCCCTGCTTGAGTGAATCCACGTTTAATATCGTTTTCTTTGTTTTTCTCCAATACCTCTGAATAAGACATTCCTTGCGAAAAACCTTGTTTATACACCAACCTTTTATTGGCTAATAGCTCACCGAAACGTTGCCCACACTCGTTAAAATAAGGTTGCAGTCTTTCAACGTAACGAGATCTTATTTCGGTCAAACGCTCAGCTAATGCAACAAAGCTCGACTCCCAATAATCTAGCGACTTGGGCAGAGCCTTTCTCAATTTGATTTGCTTTAATACTGCATTACGTTGACGCAAGGCTTGTTTATAATCTCTCCAAGTAGCAAAAAACTGATGTTCCACGTGGAACACTCCCCAATCAAGCAATCGCATCCTAGCTTTCCGTTGATTAGCAATTTCTTCATAAATACCCGGTACGATACTGAACACCGGAATATGCTCGGTCAGTTCGTACTGTCGCTTTAAGTTCTCCCCATTTAACTTTGCCTTGAACTGCCCCTGTTGATTCCTCAAAATACCAGCACTATAGGTAGCACCACAATTTACTCCTTTTGCGAATACCGATAAATCTGTGCGAGTGGATCGAATGATTTGTTGAATGGACGAAGAACGGAAAGAACGACCTGTCGATAAAATGGATAAGGCTTCGATGATGCTAGATTTACCGGCCCCATTTTTACCGGTAATAATCGCCAGAGGATGGTTAAACTGTAAGTCGGCGTGAGCGATATTTCTAACATCGCTCACCTTAAGCCGATGAATCAGCATGAATTCTAACTATAGTCTCATGGGCATAATGACGTAAACACTGGTTGAACCGTCGATTTCTTCGACCAGCAAACTGCTATTGGCATCAGAAAAGGTCAATCGAACATTTTCACTCGAAACCGTGTTCAACACGTCCAGCATGTAACTCACGTTAAATCCAATTTCCAGATCGGGGCCGTTGTAATCTATTTCTAATTCAATTTCGGCTTCTTCCTGTTCCGGATTGTTCGAATGGATCTTTACCAGCCCATTTAATAGATTAAAACGGACACCGCGAAATTTTTCATTGCACAGAATTGAAGCCTTTTGCAGAGCGTTCCTTAAATCATTCTTATTAGCAACCACCAACTTGTCGCCGCCTTTTGGTAACACCTTTTCGTAGTCAGGGTATTTACCGTCGACCAATTTCGAAGTAAACGAAAAATGATTACTGGAAGCTTTAATATGATTTCCACTTATCTGCAACTGGATGGCTTCATCAACGCTGGATAAGAAACGATTCAACTCAATCACCCCTTTCCGAGGAACAATCGCCTGTTGTCGATCGTCGATAGAGGAATCAATTTCTGTTGATGACATGGCTAATCGATGCCCGTCAGTCGCTACGGCTATCAGCTTTTGTTCCGGACTGAAGTCGAACAACATGCCATTTAGATAATAACGTACATCCTGTTGCGCCATGGCAAACTGCGTGTCACCTATCACCGAACGCAGTTTCGCAACGTCCAACTTGACGTCTGCCAGTCCAAGCGATTCTTCCAAACTTGGAAATTCGGTAGCTGGCAAGGTAGATAAGGTAAATTTACTCTGATGGGTCATCAACCGCATTTTATTTTCTTGCAACTCGAACACAATGCGCTGATCGCTGCTTAGGCTTTTAACAATGTCCACCAACTTTTTTGCCGGAACTGTTGTTTCTCCTGGCTCAAAGTCACTCTCTAAGGGAATTGAGGCTACCATTTCCACTTCCAGGTCGGTTCCGGTAATGGTTAAGCTACTGTCTTCGACCTGTAACAACACGTTCGCCAACACTGGTAACGTTTGCCGTTTTTCTACAGCGCCGCTAACCAACTGAAGAGGTCCATAAAAGGCTTGCTGCTCGAGCGCGAATCTCATATTTTTACCTTAATTATCAACTAGTTAGGATTCTAAGCAGATTGGTGTAATCTTCTTCTATATCCATATTTTCTTCTTTCAATTCTTTTATTTTACGACAAGCGTGCAGCACTGTCGTGTGATCTTTCCCACCAAAGGCATCCCCTATCTCCGGTAGCGAACGATTGGTTAATTCTTTGGCCAGACTCATGGCGACCTGTCTTGGTCTCGCCACGGAACGACTGCGACGTTTCGATAACAAATCAGCCACTTTTATCTTGTAATATTCGGCAACCGTTTTTTGAATATTTTCGATACTGATTTGTTTATCTTGTGCCGCAATAAGATCGCGCAAGGCCTCTTTAACAAATTCGATGGTAATCGGTTTCCCGGTAAATTGGGCATTCGCTATCACGCGTTTCAGTGCACCTTCTAACTCTCGTACATTAGAACGAATTCGTTTGGCTATAAAAAATGCGACTTCATTAGCAAGGGTTATTCCTGATGCCTCAGCCTTGGAAATCAAAATCGCGACCCGAGTTTCTAACTCCGGTGGCTCGATGGCTACAGTTAATCCCCAACCGAAGCGTGACTTCAAACGCTCTTCGACGCCATCAATTTCTTTCGGGTAACGATCACAAGTCAATATGACTTGCTGATTGCCTTCTAATAACGCGTTGAAAGTGTGGAAAAACTCTTCCTGAGAACGTTCTTTATTAGCGAAAAATTGAATGTCATCGATCAACAAGGCATCTACCGAACGATAATAGCGTTTAAATTCGTCGATGGTATTGGTTTGCAGTGCTTTTACCATATCGGCAACGAATCGTTCTGAATGCAAATAAATTACTTTTCCGTTGGGTTTTTTATCTAGAATAAGATTTCCAACTGCATGCATCAGGTGGGTCTTACCCAGACCAACACCGCCATAAATAAATAGCGGATTGTAAGCGGTTCCAGGATTCTCCGAAACCTGCTTCGCTGCAGCGTTTGCCAGTTGATTTGATTTACCTTCAACAAATTTGTCGAAGCTGAAACTTGGATTAAGATTCGATCGGTGATCAATCGATACTTTGGACTTTTCTTGTGATTTTGCTTCGATTTTTACCGGTTTCGACTCGGTTTGTGCAGTTGGTTGTGATTCTTTTCGACTTGAGGACTGCTGGTATTGCGGCTTTGCATTGGTATTGTTGATCGTCAGCTTAACTTTCTTGGGTGATGAATCGCTAAGGCTTTCTAATAAGGTATTGATACGGTTTAAATAATTCTCTCTTACCCAATCGAGCACAAAGCGATTCGGTGCGCTCACCATAATGATTTCGTGATTTTCTTCTATTTTAAGTGGACGGATCCAAGTATTGAACTGAGTCGGTGCTAACTCGTCCTTAAGTTTGTTTGCACAGTATTGCCAGTGCTGTTGTTCCAAAATAACGTTGCCCCAAAAAATTAAAGAATGAATTGATCTGTTTTTTTGATAAGACCGAAAGTTTAGATCGATTTAAGCGGTCGATCCAATACTTTTCCACAATTTCTTTGGTTTTTCTTATAACTTGATAAAAATCGTACTGAATAAAAAATAATCTATAGTCAGTTAAACTAACTAAAATCAGATCAAAACAGATAAGGTTTCTGTATCTTTCTTGTTAATAAATAAGTGTTTTGACAAAACCAATTACTTATTAAAGATCTATACATTTTTTATACGTTCTTTATTAGTCCTTTAAACACATACTTATTATTAACATAAATAATTGTTTTAATTGAATTATATAATGTTATCCACAGATATCTGCTTACTTAATAATAGATCTTATAAGATCTTTTTATATTTATTATTAAATATAAATAAATAAGGGCTGTGAATACTTTGTTGGCAGTGCTTGATTTGTTATTTAGTATTGAAAAATTAAAAATCTTGTATTTCGAGCCAAATTTTTAATTTATTCGATATTTTTATTAAATTTCTTTATCCACAGGATATTTTTCTTAACCACAATATATAGACTAATAAGACTTCTAAAATAGACGATATAGTGATCTGAGGTGTTTGATTTGCCATTAGTCGACTTATTGTGTGGGGAACTTTGGTTTGATTGGCTGTTATTTCGACAGAAACCAATTGATCTGTAAGCACGGTTCGGCTAGAATTTCGCCCCCTCCCAAGTGGGGAAGCTTAATCAGTTTGTATCAAGTAACCGCGGATTTTTGACAATGAAACGTACATTTCAACCAAGTAATTTAAAGCGCAAGCGCACTCACGGTTTCCGAGCGCGTATGGCTACTAAAAACGGTCGTGCTGTTTTAGCTCGTCGTCGTGCCAAAGGTCGTAAAGTTCTTAGCGCGTAATCAGACACAGTCGTTTAAGATTAAACGCAGGCTCTTGCAAAGGCTATGACGGGTTCGGATAAGAACTCATTCTGCTTTTCGCAAGAGCTTCGTCTTTTAAAGGCCCAGGAATATTCGTTTGTTTTCGAACAACCGATAAGATTGGGCAATCGAGCGTTTACCGTTTTGGCTCGAAAAAACGATCGCCAAACGCCAAGATTGGGTATGGCCATCGCGAAAAAACAGGTAAAACTTGCCGTAAACCGTAATCTCATCAAACGTAAAGTGCGGGAATCTTTTCGGATTCGACAGCATCAACTTCCTGCCTTTGACTTTGTTGTTATGGTCAAACGGTCGATAAACGAGCTGAACAAACAAGAAATTGACTCAGCGTTGCAACATATCTGGCGAAAAGCTCGTAAACTATGCGAAAATTGCTGATTCTTTGCATATGGCTGTATCAGAAAACCTTAAGTGTGTTACTGGGACAAACCTGTCGATTTCATCCCAGTTGTTCTGAATACGCCGTTACCGCAATTGAGCGATTCGGTGCAATTAAAGGCTGTTGGTTAACTGTAAAACGAATTTCTCGGTGTCATCCCCTGAACGAGGGTGGTATTGATCCGGTTCCAGAAACATTCAGTTGGCGATACACGAATAATCAAAAGAAATTAGATTAGAGACTTATCATTATGGAATCTTCACGCGGCATTCTTTTATTAGCCCTTGCGTTCATTACTTTCCTTCTTTATCAAGAGTGGCAGGCAGATTATGGCGTGCAACCAAAAGTTGAGCAACAGACCGTAACTTCAGAACCCGCTGCAAGCACCAACGGTATTCCCGACGTTAGCAAACCAGTGCAACCGAACAGCAGCGTTTCTGGTATCCCTGAGGTGACAAGCACCGATGCCACCTCTGAAACAGTCGCTTCGACCCAGTTGGTTTCTTTAAAGTCCGATGTGTTGTCAATTAAAGTCAACACCCATGGCGGTGATGTGGTGGCTGCGACCTTATTGCAGTTCAATCAAAAGTTGAACGACCCTTCCGAAAAAGTTGATTTATTAACGCAAAATAACGGTCGCGTGTTTATTGCCAAAAGCGCCCTACTTGGAGATGGTGCTCCAGACACCGCTGCCAAACGAGCCACTTATGAGGTGGTTGAATCGACCTCTTCCAATGGCGAACATAAATTGGTGCTTCGCTGGGTAAATGATGACGGAGTAGAATTTTTAAAAACGTTTCAATTAGCGGATGGTCATTACGATATTGACGTCTCCTATCAGGTAAATAATACCTCCGATCGTCAACTTGATTATCAACTGATGACCCAGATGAATCGTGATCAACTCGTCGTCGACGCGGGTGATACCGGTTTCGGGTTACAGGCGTATACTGGCGCAGCTTACTCTGATGATGAGTACAAATACGAAAAACACGACTTCGACGAAATGAAAGAAGAACCGCTGAAAAGTAAAACCACAGGCGGTTGGGTGGCTTTTTTACAACACTATTTTTTAGCCGCCTGGATCCCAAATCAGGATTCCATTAATCAGTTGCACCTGTTTTACGACAACGATTCTGATTTTGCGGTTGCCCGAATTTTCCAACAATGGGAATCGGTGAGTCCAGGTACAAGCAAAGATATTTCTGCAAAATTATACCTTGGCCCAAAAGATCAGGAAGAGTTAGCAAAAATAGCTGAAGGTCTTGATTTAACGGTCGACTATTCGATCTTCTGGTGGATTGGGCAACCCATTTTCTGGTTACTGACCTTTTTCCACAAATACGTTATTGGTAATTGGGGTGTCGCAATCATTTTGGTGACAGTCACAGTAAAAGCGGCGCTTTATCCTTTGGCCAGCGCACAGTACCGTTCTTTCGCCAAAATGCGCATGTTGTCGCCCAAGTTACAACAACTGAAAGAGCGTTACGGCGACGATCGGCAAAAGATGTCGATGGCGATGATGGATTTGTACAAGAAAGAAAAAGTGAACCCAATGGGCGGCTGTCTGCCACTGTTAATTCAGATGCCGGTGTTTCTTGCTTTGTACTGGGTATTACTTGAAAGTTACGAAATTCGCCACGCACCATTTATGTTTTGGATTCAGGATTTGTCGGCGAAAGATCCCTATTTTATTCTGCCGATACTGATGGGTATCTCTATGTGGGGTATGCAAAAACTGCAGCCGACGGCAGCGACCATGGATCCGATGCAACAAAAAATAATGCAGTTCTTACCGATTATGATGACGGTGTTTTTTATGTTTTTCCCGGCTGGTCTGGTTCTTTACTGGTTGGTGAACAACTTATTGTCAATCGCACAGCAATTGTACATTACCAATAAAATTGAAAAACAATACGCTGCAAAGAAGAAAACCTAAAAGGTTAACTGGTTAAATGGAACAGGAAACCATTGTTGCTTTGGCCACACCACCCGGACGAGGTGGTGTGGGCATCATTCGGGTTTCCGGTTCTTCTGCTTACGCTATCGCTGAAACCATCACCCAGCAAACTCTTACACCACGACTCGCACATTATTTGAATTTTCACCTAAGTGACGGATCGGTTGTTGATCAGGGCATCGCACTTTACTTTAAAAATCCGCATTCTTTTACCGGCGAAGACGTCGTTGAATTTCAGGGGCATGGCGGTCCGGTGGTGTTGGATTTACTGATTAAGGAGATTGTATCCTTGGGCGCTCGCCTGGCGCGTCCGGGTGAATTTTCCGAGCGGGCATTTTTAAACGACAAAATCGACCTGGCTCAAGCCGAAGCCATTGCTGATCTGATCGACGCATCTTCGGAACAGGCCGCTCGCAGTGCACTAAAAAGTTTGCAAGGTGACTTTTCTAATCAGGTGAATGCTCTGGTCGAGCAGCTTATCCAACTTCGACTTTATGTCGAAGCCGCCATCGATTTTCCTGAAGAAGAAATCGATTTTTTGTCCGATGGAAAAGTGGAGTCCGATCTGCGTCACTTGTTAACCACCATCACTCAACTGCAACAAAAAGCTCAACAAGGTGCAATCCTTCGTGACGGCATGAGTGTCGTACTGGCGGGTAAACCAAATGCGGGTAAATCGAGTTTATTAAATGCATTGGCTGGAAAAGAAAGCGCGATTGTTACCGACATACCAGGTACCACCCGTGATGTTTTAAGAGAACACATCCATATCGATGGCATGCCGTTACACATAATCGACACTGCAGGATTAAGGCAATCCGACGATCAGGTAGAACGCCTTGGCATCGAACGTGCCTGGCAAGAAATCGAACAGGCCGATCGGATGTTGTTGGTGATCGATTCGACCGAATCAAACCCCGACAAAGTTCGGGACGAAATCGTGGATGCAATGACGCAGAGCAATCGTAAAGTTCCACCCATTACGGTGTTGTTCAATAAGTGCGATCTGATAGATAAAACACCAGCGATCGTAGAAGATTCTGAAACGCAGATATTCTTAAGTGCGAAAACCGACTCTGGCGTAGATTTGCTACAGGAGCATTTAAAACAATGCATGGGATTTCAATCGCAGGGTGATGGAGTATTTATTGCGCGCCGTCGCCATATTGAAGCCATTGAATCAGCTCATCAGCACACACAATCGGCTTTGCAGCAATTGATAACTGCGAATGCCGGCGAGTTGGTAGCTGAAGAATTGCGTCAGGCGCAACAGGCCTTGTCTGAAATCACCGGCGAATTTACCGCCGATGATTTGTTGGGCCGAATTTTTTCCAGTTTCTGTATCGGAAAGTAACTACTTTACTTTTTCAATTGATCGAATCTGTCCCGGCTTAAAGCGTAACGTTGCGTAGCCCCCCGATTGTCGTATCTCCAGTTTTACCAAGCGATTGGTCACAGAAATAATTCTTCCAGTGTAGATTTTATCATTCTCATCTACCAAACTAACTCGCTCTCCGACGTGAGTGCGTAATTGCCACAAAGCAGGCTGGCGAATAACGTTCGACTTGGGTTGCTCCGGCTGTCTAGCCGCTTGTTGCTTTTGTTTTTCTGCTTGCTCAATTTCGGTTTGTTTACGATCAAATATCGATTTCACCGCTCGACCATTGATATTAAGTGAGACACCCAGTTTGTCGAGATAAGTTACCCAGTCGAGATTGGAATATTCCTCCAGTCGTATGCCAGTACTCGGGCTGAAAGTGAAAGCAATGTTTTCTGGTTGTTCTACAAAGCGTTGATAATGTTTTTTAACCGAATCGCTTAACACCAACCCCTGATCTTCGACATACGCTTTGGCCTGCTCAAAATGAAAACTTTTAAACTCCGCAATACTCTGCTGATTCAAGCTGGCACAGTATTCGTTACGGGTTTTAATAAATGTCGGGTCAAATATAATCCACTGCGCATAGACCAGATAAGGTGACGTATCGGAACCTGCCTGAACGTCGTTCAGTTCTACCTGAGTTTCGAGTGCTGAAAAATCTTCGATTTTGATACTGCTTTGAACTTTAAGATTAGACGCGCTGCTAGCGTACTCGAATGCCAGTTCCAGATTTCCTGTTAGAGTCGTGGTTCCTGCTTCAACCAGATCGTTAAAGGTGAAATCAGATTTGCCACCACAGCCTTGAGCCAGAAGTCCGAAAAACTTAAGTTCACTTTCTGACTTAACCGTTTTGGCCAGTTGCTCTACCGGGACGCTAAAGTCATTCAGTGTGAACTCGCCTTTCGGTAGATAATTCCCGAGAATGATATTCTCTTCCAGCGACCACATATCCATCCAGTCGTCTGGTTTAAAGGTTAGCGATTTGGCACGGAAAATGATGCCGTAGTTACCGTGCGATAACAGCGGGTTGACTAACACCAGTTGACCTTGTTGATTAATATAATGTTGCTCGAAGCTGAACAGATATTCTGGTGGAAGCTCGTTCTGAGCTACACCAATAAGGCCACCAAGCTCGCGCCACAATAAAAAACCGATGGCGGCGGCCAGAAGAATGAGTAAAAAAACGATGCGAAACAGCTTCTTGAACATCTTCCAGTTCCTGTTCTGATTATTTTTATGAATAATATACAATTATAAATCAACAAGTTAACTTACTATATAGCAGATTGCAGCAATTATTGTTTGGACAACGTTCAAAATTTAGGCAAAGTCAGGTAAGATCGGCGCCCATTTATTAAGAGTGATCGGAAATTATGCGCTTCGCAGAGCAGTTTGATGTGATAGTTATTGGTGGTGGGCACGCGGGCACCGAAGCCGCACTAGCTGCCGCCCGCATGGGATCCACTACCCTGCTTCTTACCCACAATATAGAAACGTTAGGGCAAATGAGCTGTAACCCGGCCATTGGCGGGATTGGAAAAGGCCATCTGGTGAAAGAAGTGGACGCTTTGGGCGGTATTATGGCGCAGGCGATTGATAAAGGCGGTATCCAGTTCCGAACCTTGAATGCTTCAAAGGGGCCTGCCGTACGGGCCACACGAGCGCAGGCCGATCGCGCCTTATATAAAGCTGCAATAAGAGAAGCGCTTGAAAATCAACCGAATTTGAAAATATTTCAGCAGGCGGCCGACGATCTGATCATCGAAAACGATCGCGTGGTGGGTGTGAAAACCCAGATGGGGCTCGATTTTAAAGCCAAAACGGTCGTTTTGACCACGGGCACCTTTTTAGGCGGTGTGATCCACATCGGTCTTCAAAATCACAGTGGCGGCCGCGCCGGTGATCCTCCGTCAATCGCTCTGGCAGAACGACTCAGAGCGATGCCATTCCGCGTCGATCGTCTGAAAACTGGAACACCGCCAAGGATTGACGCCAAGTCAATCAATTTTGATGGGTTAGAAGCGCAACCGGGCGACGATCCAACACCTGTTTTTTCTTTTATTGGATCGCGAGCGGACCACCCAAAACAAATTGACTGCTGGATCACGCACACGAATGACAAAACACACGATGTGATTCGAAGCGGACTGGATCGCTCACCCATGTATTCGGGAGACATAGAAGGCGTCGGTCCACGCTATTGTCCGTCAATTGAAGACAAAATCATGCGCTTTGCGGATAAAAATTCGCATCAAATCTTTATTGAACCAGAAGGATTGAACACGCACGAAGTTTACCCCAACGGTATTTCTACCAGCTTACCGTTTGATGTGCAGCTGGACTTTGTGCGGTCCATCAAAGGATTCGAAAACGCGTTTATCACCCGCCCGGGCTACGCCATCGAATACGACTTTTTCGATCCACGCGATTTAAAAGCAACGTTAGAGACCAAATTTGTTGGTGGCCTATTTTTTGCCGGCCAAATCAATGGCACCACTGGATACGAAGAAGCAGCGGCGCAAGGATTGTTGGCCGGACTGAATGCTTCGTTGCAATCGCAAGAAAAAGACGGTTGGTCACCACGGCGAGATGAAGCTTACTTGGGAGTACTGGTGGACGATCTCATCACTTCCGGCACGAAAGAGCCTTACCGTATGTTTACGTCTCGTGCCGAGTATCGATTGTTATTGCGTGAAGACAATGCTGACCAGCGACTGACCGAAATCGGCAGAAAGTTAGGCTTGGTCGACGATCATCGTTGGGCCATCTTCAGCGAGAAAATGGCCTCGATAAAAACCGAAACCGAACGCATGAATAAAACGTTCATACAGGTTGGCAGTCAGCAGGCGCAGGCATTGGAACAACACATCGAAAAACCTTTGAGTCGTGAAGCGCGGCTTATGGATTTATTAAAACGCCCAGAATTGACTTACCAGAAGCTAATGACCATTGATGGCATTGGTCCTGGCGTGGAAAATTCGCAAGTGGCGTTTCAGGTTGAGGTGGAAGCCAAGTACGCCGGTTACATTGCGCGTCAACAAGACGAAATCAATCGAAGTCTGCGTTACGAAAACGCACCTTTGTCGTTAGAAATCGATTACGCCGATATTAAAGGGCTTTCGTCCGAAGTGGTGCAAAAGTTGGAACAGCATAAACCCGAAACGGTGGGTCAGGCATCACGAATTTCCGGGGTAACACCAGCAGCAATTTCGTTGATATTGGTGTATTTGAAAAAACGTAATTTACTCAGAAAATCAGCTTGATGGATTTAACAACTCGGATTACCCAAGGCATAGAGCACTTGGGTTTAACGGTCAGTGAGCAGCAACTCAGCCAGTTTGAAAAAATCATTGAACAGCTGATTAAATGGAATAAAGCGTATAATCTCACGGCCATTCGCGAGCCACTCGACATGGTGACCCTGCATCTGCTCGATTCTCTGGCAATCGCGCCCTTCCTTAAACAAGGCTCTTTGCTGGATGTGGGAACAGGACCGGGGTTTCCGGGTATTCCGCTGGCCATACTGGATCCCGAACGCAGCTATTTTTTATGCGACAGTAATGGCAAAAAAACCCGCTACCTCAAACAGTTAGTTTTCGAGATGCAATTAACTCAGGTATCAGTGCTAGACACCCGTGTCGAACAGTGGCAACCTGAAAGGCCGCTCGACGTCATTGTTAGCCGTGCTTTTGCCAGTCTCGATAAAATGGTCGATTTGACGCAGCATTTGTTGGCGAAAGATGGCGTATGGCAGGCAATGAAAGGTGAAGATCCGGTTGAGGAGCTCGCCAAATTACCCGAAAATATAGAAGTTATAGCAGTGGAGCCTATCTCTGTACCGTACCTGAGTGCCGAGCGACACTTGGTAACATTAAAGAATAAAAGCAGCACATAAAACAAATCGAGGTTTATCGTGGCACGAATCATAGCGATCACCAATCAAAAAGGTGGTGTGGGCAAAACAACCACCAGTATTAATTTGGCTGCCTCTTTAGTTGCAACCAAACGCCGAGTGTTACTGGTGGATCTGGATCCACAAGGCAATGCGACCAGCGGTTGCGGCATTGATAAAAACGAGCAGGAGAAAAACGTACTGGATGTGCTGCTGGGTGATCTCGGTGCGGCGGATGTTATTCAGAAAGCGGAAAATGGAGGCTTTGACATTATTGCCGCCAATGGTGATTTGTCGGCGGCCGATGTTCACTTGATGGAACTGGACAACAAAGAGTCGCGTTTAAAGCAGGCGCTTGCTCAAGTCGCATCTAACTACGATTATATTTTTATCGACTGCCCGCCTTCGTTAAACATGTTAACGGTCAACGCACTGGTGGCTTCGGGTTCTGTTCTTATCCCGATGCAATGTGAATATTATGCACTGGAAGGAATTTCATCTTTGATGGATACCATCAACCAAATCGTTGAACACGTCAATCCGCAACTTGAAATTGAAGGTATTCTTCGCACCATGTACGATCCGCGAAATCGTCTGGCGACAGAAGTATCGAATCAGTTGCACGAATACTTTGGCGATAAGGTTTATCGAAGTGTGATTCCCCGAAATGTCCGACTCGCGGAAGCACCGAGTTACGGGATGCCCGCGTTACAGTACGATCGTTTATCGTCTGGCGCGAAATGTTATTTAGCTTTGGCGGGCGAAATGATTCGTCGCCAGGAACAAAAAAGCCCTCCGGCCATTGCCGCACATTAAATTCAGGAAAACAACATGAGCAAACGACTGGGTCGTGGACTGGACGCATTCATCAGTAAAAAAATCGCCGAGAACAAAGCGGCTGACCCGACAAAAGCATCGACACCGGACGAACCGGTAGACAATACCAAAGGTGAGCTGCGTAAACTTCCTATTGAGTTTTTGCAACCTGGTCAGTATCAACCGCGCAAAATAATGACCGACGAAGCACTGGAAGAACTGGCCGAGTCGATCAAGGCGCAGGGCGTAATTCAGCCCATTGTTGTGCGGGCTGTAGGTACCAATAAATTCGAGATCATTGCCGGTGAACGTCGCTGGCGCGCTTCGCAAATTGCCAAATTATCGGAAGTTCCGGTTTTGGTGAAAGACGTTCCTGATGAAGCCGCCATCGCCATGGCGCTTATTGAAAATATTCAGCGTGAAGATCTGAACGCAATTGAAGAAGCTTCGGCACTGCAACGTCTGATGGATGAGTTTGGTCTTACCCACCAACAAACCGCCGACGCCGTAGGAAAAAGCCGCACCACTGTGACCAATCTGTTGCGATTATTGCAGTTGAGCGATCAATGCAAAACTCTGTTGGAACGGGGTGATATTGAAATGGGCCACGCCCGCTCTTTATTGTCGCTGGATAAACAACAGCAGTCAGACATTGCCCGTGTCGTAGTTGCCAAAGGGTTAACCGTTCGTGAAACGGAGAAGCTGGTGCGTAAAACCATCAATCCGGTGAAAGTGAATAATCCGGTGAAAGATGAAGATCCGCACATAGCGGCGTTGGAGCAAAAAATTTCTGACAAGTTTGGAGCCCCGGTCGCTTTACAGCACTCTTCGAAAGGTCGAGGTAAGTTAGTACTCAGTTACAACAACCTTGATGAACTCGATGGCATTTTGGAACAGATGGGTTTAAAAGAAGATTTTTGATCCCTGCAATTATCACGATAATCGAAAACGCCCTGTTTCACGGGGCGTTTTTGTTATTAAACTGAGTCGGGTAGTTTCATTTACTTAGCGCCAGTTTATTGTCTATTTTCACACTTTGTTACCTTAAGACCTTAGCCCCCACCGTCAATCTTCGATATAACAGTAAAAATTTTTTAATCGGAGAGAGGGATGATCGAATCATTCAAGTTAAAGAGTATTCTGGTTGGCAGTCTTACAGCGTTTGCCTTGGCATCGTCGAGTGTGCACGCCAAGCCGGAAAAGGATAAGAAAAGCCAGCCCAAAACAGTGGCTGAAATCACCAAGGACAAAACCGAGTACGACGGTTTTCTGGATTTTTATCAAGATCCGAAAACAGGCTCGACTTATCTGGTGTTGGATGAAGAGCAGTTGAACAAACCCATTTTGTATTTTACTCACACAGTGAACGGTGTTCTGGATGCGGGGCATTTTAAAGGGGCCTTTCGCGAATACAAATTATTAGAATTTAACCGTCATTTTGATAAGCTCGAAATCACCTCGACAACTCCGCGTTATTTACTTGACGAAGACAGTGCCATCAGTCGCTCGGAAGGCACCAATATCAGCCCGGCGGTACTGGCCAGTTTGAAAATAGAAGCACAGGACAAGGACAAAGGTCAGATCGCCGTTAAAGTCGATAAAGTTTTTTTGGCGGAAGTGCTGCATAAAGTATCGCCAACGCCTCGCCCCCCTCAGCCAGGACAGCCACCCCAACCACGGTTTAAAGTTGGCAGTTTGAGTAAATCCAAGACCAAGTACACCGAATTAAAAAGTTTCCCCAAGAATTCCGATGTGGTGGTCGAATACGTCTTCGATAACAAGGCGCCGGTCGTCAGAGGTTCGGCGGCGGTTTCCGATCCACGTTCGGTGGTTGTGAAAATGCAACATTCTTTTATCGAACTGCCGGAAAATGGCTACCATCCGCGACGCGACGATCCTCGAATTGGTTATTTTCATCAACAGTTTGATGACTTAAGCTCCGATAAATGGGTCGCATATAAGGATGTGATTAACCGCTGGGATTTGAAAAAGAAAGACCCTTCTGCGGAACTGTCCGAGCCGGTTGAACCCATTGTCTGGTGGATTGAAAATACCACACCGCTGGAATGGCGTGACACCATAAAAGAAGCGGCCGAGAGCTGGAACATCGCGTTTGAAAAAGCGGGCTTCAAAAATGCTTTGGTGGTGAAAATTCAGCCCGATGACGCAGAGTGGGAAGCGGACGACATTCGATACAATGTTTTGCGCTGGACAGCGTCTCCTCGTCCACCTTTCGGAGGTTATGGACCGAGTGTTGCCAATCCGCTGACCGGACAAATCCTTGCCTCAGACATCATGCTCGAATACTCGTTTATGAAAAACCTCTGGATGCTGGATGCCTTGTACACCAGTGGCGCGTCCATGTCCGAGATGGATCAGCTGCCGGTGGATGGCCTTTTCTGTAGCGCTGGCCATCGACTGCACCAGTCGACCATGTTTGGTCAGGCGGCATTGAACCTTAAAAACGGTTCAACCGAGGATCATTCCAAATTGTTGAAGCAGTCACTCAGTTATCTGATCCTGCATGAGCTGGGACATACACTGGGTTTGAATCACAATATGAAAGCCTCACAACTGCACAATGCCACCGATATTCATAATGCAGAAATTACCCAAGGTGTGGTTGCGGGGTCGGTGATGGATTATCCGGCCGTAAACATTGCGCCTCTCGGGGTTGAGCAAGGCGATTACTACAACATCAAACCGGGTCCCTACGACATCTGGGCTATTGAGTACGGTTATTCGCCAGCATTACAAGACGCTGCAGCAGAAGAAAAGCGTCTGACAGCGATTTTGAATCGTTCTTCGGAGCCTGAGTTGATTTTCGGAAACGATGCTGAAGACATGAGAGCCCCGGGACGCCATATTGATCCACGCATTATGATCAGTGATTTGTCGAATGAAGCGGTAAAATACGCGACCCAGCGAATCGAACTGGTTAATGAAACCTTCAAGACCCTGAAAGACAAAGCAGTTAAAGACGGTGAGTCTTATCATCAGCTGACCATTATGACCAACATTTTAATGGGTGAATGGCGAAATCAATCGGGCGTCATAACGCGCTACGTTGGTGGGATAGAGGTCGATCGTTCGTTTGCCGGTCAAGACGGTGCAAGTCAACCTTTCACACCGGTAAGCCTGGAGGAGCAAAAAGCGGCAGTCGAGGCATTGAACAAACACCTGTTCGCGCCCGATATTTTGGTGGAAGCCGAACCTTTGTTTGCTTATCTGCAACCGCAACGTCGTGGGTTCATGGGCTTTGGCAAGAACGAAGATCCCAAACTCCACGCCATGGTACTGAGCGTTCAAAAACGCTCACTGGCTCACCTGTTGCATAAAAACGTTCTCATGCGTCTGTCGGATTCGGCGCTGTATGGCAACGAGTATTCGCTGCACCAGTTTATGACGGATCTGACCGACGGCATTTTTGCCAGCGACCTCAAATCCGAAGTGAATGGCTATCGTCAAAACTTGCAAAATGAATACGTGCAACAGCTGATAGCCATCAGTGGTGCGAATAAAAAATCGTCTTACGATTATCAGTCACAGGCTTCTGCCTTGAGCGAACTGAAACGCATTCACAAGATGATTAAGTACAACAAGGGCTCGGGTGCAACACGAGCGCACCGCGATTTTCTGGAAATGAAAATTCAGCGTGCTTTCGACCAGGCATAGAATCTTCTGTCGGGTACCTTAAACTGATCAAAGGGAGCTTCGGCTCCCTTTTCGACTGTTTGTGCAACATCCAGTGCCAACACAGTGAGTTTTTTTCAAATATTTTCAGACGCTTGTTAGATCGTCAAAATTACCACATCTGCTTACAACTCACACGGGCAACACCATATCTGGGTATTCCACGCTTAAGAACTTCAAAAGTGATCAAACTATTGGTCGGGCTGTGGCTTAATCTTTGTTAGCGCTGGCTTTTTCGGTTGAACTACCGCCACTAAAAACCTATAATTTGCCGGAATTTTTATTAGCAATTGAGAATAATTCTCAGTTGCATTAAATGACCGAAAGTAACCAAACAGGCTGATTGAATGTCGCTGTTAATGACACAAAAAGGTCGATCAGCCGCGTACCGGGGTGTGGCGATACAGTTCGTCGTTGTCCTGCTTGTGTCGGTCATTGGCTTGTATTGGGGAGTCAAAGTGTCTTTGTCGTTGTTTGCTGGCGGCATGATCAGTGTTATCCCCTCTTTGCTGTTTGTTTATAAAGTGTTTCAACACTCTGGCGCTCAAGCTTCACGACAAGTGTTGCAGGGGTTTTATAAAGGGGAAGCGCTTAAGTTTTTCCTGGCCATTGTGCTGTTTATAGTAGTTTTGAATTGGTTGCCCGTATCGGCAGCTGCAAGCTTAGTCGGTTTTGTGATTGCGGTTATCGTTCAGATGATCGTGCCCTTTATCGTTAAGGCAACGTGATTAAACTTCGAATTCGGAAGAGAATATGAGCGCAGAAAGCAGTTCAGGTTATATCAAGCACCATTTGCAAAATCTTCAGGTGTGCTCAACTGAAAACGGTTGGGTTTGGAATACCATGGAAAACATGGAGTGCAAAGGTAACTTTTGGACCTTCAACATCGATACCATCTTCTTTTCGGTGTTTCTGGGAGTTATGTTCCTGTGGTTGTTCCGCAGTGTTGCTAAAAAAGCAACTCAGGGCGTTCCTGGAAAATGGCAGTCTTTCGTAGAAATCATTTACGATTTTGTTGACTCCAATGTTAAAGACACCTTCCACGGCAAAAGCAATTTAATTGCTCCTTTGGGTATGGCCATCTTTGTCTGGGTCTTCCTGATGAACTTTATGGACCTGATACCCGTCGACTGGTTACCTGGTTTAGCGGCACTAATTGGCATCGATTATTTGAAAGTGGTGCCGACCACCGACGTCAATGCAACTTTCGCTATGTCGATTTCGGTATTTATACTGATTGTCTTCTTCAGTATCAAAATAAAAGGCATCGGTGGCTTCACTAAAGAACTGACATTAAATCCGTTCAACCACCCGATTGCGATTCCTTTCAACTTTATTCTGGAAGGCGTTGCCTTGCTGGCAAAACCCGTTTCTTTATCGCTGCGACTGTTCGGTAACATGTACGCTGGCGAATTGATCTTCATCTTGATTGCGTTGATGTACGCAGGCACCTTTGATGGTGTTGGCGGCGCATCTCTCGGAATCTTTGGTGCATTACTGCATTTTATCTGGGCTGTGTTCCACATTCTGGTCATAACCCTGCAAGCGTTTATCTTCATGATGCTGACCATTGTTTATTTGAGTCTGGCGCACGAAGATCACTAGGTTTTACAATTTACTTTTAAACATCAATATACCTTTGAGTAGGAGAAAACAATGGAAACAGTAATCGGCTTTACCGCAATCGCAGTAGCTATCCTGATCGGTTTGGGCGCTTTGGGCGTTGGTATCGGTATGGGTATCTTAGGTGGTAAATTCCTTGAAAGCGCGGCTCGTCAACCTGAGCTTGCACCAATGCTTCAAGTTAAAATGTTCATCGTGGTTGGTCTTCTTGACGCCGTAGCGATGATCGGTGTTGGTATCGCGTTATTCTTCACTTTCGC
>JBPEWV010000036.1:0-5335 GCA_052032335.1 Pleionea sp.
TTATAAAAGTGTGGAGGCAACGCGTTTGGTATTTTGTTGCAGAGAACCAGCGGCCGAGCGCAAAAACCTTTAGAAAAAACTGATGCCGCTGCAGCTCGCTGTTCAATGCTTGTTCATCGATGACGGGAAGATAGCGTCGCTGATTGCGTAATGTCCGGATAAAAAATCCACTGCCTTGTTGATGTATCGGCGCCGAATCTTGAGAAACAGTTTCGACTTTATAAAGTGGCGTATCATGGACACCGCAACTGGGTGATTTGGTTTTGCTGATCACACCACACAGTCCTGGAAATTGTTGCAGTTTGTGATGAGCCATGTTTGACATGGCTGAACTCCAGTCAACTGTTGGCCGGTCGACTTGCGTTAATCGAACTTCGTCCTCCCACTGAGTGAGTTGGATGGGTGGTCGCGGAACTTGCATGCCCGATGCAACTTCCGGACAGTTCGAAATGGCGTCGATATGTGGCAGAATAGACGATGTTATTTGCGGGCTGAGTTTGTGTTTACCATCGTAACGCACGGCTTCGCCGAGCAGACAACTGCTAATCATGACTTGCGGTTTTATCATAAAACCAACTATATTGTGCTTTGTGATGACCGTAAAATAATTGTGGGGCCATGTTAGATAAATTAAAAGCGTTTTTTGACAAACACCTCAAGGTGGATAATCAGTCACCAGAAGACACCGAACATTCGATCCGTGTTGCGGCAGCGGTTTTGATGATCGAAGTCATGAAAATGGACTTTGAGATTAAGGATGAAGAACAAGATCAGATTCTTGCCTTGCTTAAAGAAGAGTTTGAGCTGACCGATGAAGACGCTAGCGATCTCTACGAAGTGGCCACCGACAAAGCTTTATTTGCCACCGACTTTCATGAGTTCACTCGTTTATTAAACGACCATTATGCAATTGAGCAAAAAATACGCTTGATTCGTCTGTTATGGAAAGTTGCTTTGGCCGATGGAAAAGTCCACGCGTATGAAGAACATTTAATTCGACGGGTTGCTGACTTATTGCATTTACGTCATAGCGAATACATTCAGGCCAAGTTGTCAGAAGTGCACTCGATCGAATAGACCCCTTGCGATAAATTTCGAGCAAGATTTTATTATTCCGGATATTTGACTGTTAACCAGAAAAGAGTTGGTTTTCAGCTCGCTCAATATAGTCAGGTTCGCCAGAAAGCAGCACGATATCACCCAGTTGCAACATCAAATTTCGGTCAGGAGGGGTAAAAGACTGTTTGCCTCGCTTGACAGCTTCGATGTATATCTTTTCCGGTAATTGAATTTGATTGATTTCTTTGCCAATGGCGTTGGCATTACCTGTGAGTACAACGGCATGTAATTGTTCATGGTGTGTTTGTAACACTCGCATTAAGTCCGATGATGCGCCATGGAAAAAGCTTTGCAGTAAATGGTAACGGTCATCGCGCACGTTTTGAATTTCATCGATGATTTTTCTGAGTGGCAGACCGAGCGTGTAGAGTACCTGTCCCACCAACATTAAACACGACTCTAAGGATTCTGGAATTACCTGAGTGGCACCATTGTGGAGAAACCTTTCTAGGTTACTGTCGTCTTTGGTTCTTACCATTACTGGTATTTGCGGGTAATGCAGACGGGTGGTCGCCAAAAGGTCGAGTGTTGATTTCTTATTATCGAAAGTCACAACCACCAGTCGGGCATTTTCAATACCGGCCGCGTTAAGGATACTACGGCGAGTGGCATCACCGTAAAAAATGGCTTCGCCTGCGGTACTGGCTTCTTTAACTCGAACCGGGTCGAGGTCGAGTACGACCGACTGTATATCCAGCCGGTCAAGAAAACGCTTGATGGTTTGCCCATTGCGGCCAAATCCACAAATGATAACGTGAAACTTAAATCCTTTAACCGCCTGCGATATCAGGTGTTTACTTGCACTGTGCTGTTTTGCTTGAGACTGATCGCCAGAAAAGCGTTGGGTGATTTCGGAGGAGTAGCGAATCATAAAGGGCGACGCGAACATACTTAAGACCCCCACCGACAATATAATGGAGGCGACTTCATCGCCTAATATATTTTGCTGTCGCGCCAGACCAATCAGTACAAAACCGAGTTCCCCACCTTGAGATAAAATGAGCCCGGCTTTGAAGGAATCTTCAAACTTTTCCTGCATTAATCGGGCTATTGAGACGATGATAAACAGTTTGATGGCGACAAAAGCGATTAGTAATAGCGCAATCAGTAATGAGTGCTCAAGCAATGTCTCAAAATTAATCAAGGTGCCGATTGTGATGAAAAACAAGCCCAATAAGATATCGCGAAAGGGACGAATTTCAGTTTCAATCTGGTGTTTAAACTGTGATTCAGCAAGTAACATTCCGGCAAGAAAAGCTCCCAGTGCCATCGATAATCCCAGCCATTGAGTGAACCAGGATGCCACCAACGCGACGGTTAAGCTGGTCATGACGAAAAGCTCGTCACTGTGAGAGGCGGCGACTTCGTGGAATAATTTGGGTAACAACCATTTACCAATGGCGATAATGACGGCAAACGCGAATGCGCCTTTCACCAGAGCAATAAAAATGGTGGATGTTATAACCTCGGGATTGGCGCTCGCTAATATGGGTACCATAATCAGCAAGGGGACGGCGGCCATGTCCTGAAACAACAGGGTGGCGATGGACAATATGCCGTGGCGCTGATTCACCTCTTGCTGCTCGTCGAGCTGTTTGGTCACAATGGCCGTCGATGACATGGCCAATGCCGCCGCTATTACCAGAGATACGGTCCAATTAAGGCCAAATAACGAAGCAATGGCGAAGAAAATGACGGAACACAGAATGACCTGCAGAGAACCGAGTCCGAGTACCAGCTTCTTCATGGCTACGACTCTGGGCAGAGAAAATTCCAGGCCCAGAGTGAATAGCATGAAAACCACTCCCACTTCAGCCACGATATAAGCATTTGAGTTAGGGGCGAAGAATTCGAGTCCCATTTGCCCCATGAATAATCCGACCACCAGATACGCCAGTATGGTGGGGAGGTTTATTCGACGAAACAAGGCAACCAGCAAAACGCTTGCGGCAAGAGTCATAAGAATTTGCGCGTAAATCGCATGATGCATATTGGGTATCGAGTCCTGTCGTGATGTTTAATGGGGCGTCAATAGTTAAGTTTAGCTGCTTTTGTCAGATTCGAAACCGCGGCGAAAGACTCTTTTTTCAACAACTTATTCGATTCAGGATGCGTTCAGTTTAACTTTGTTTAAATAGTCCCTAAGGTAAACATTAGGGAATAAACACTATGTCTATAAAACAACTTAGTATTGCAACATTGGCAAGTATCTTAATTGCTTCAGCAACTGCGGCTGACAAAGCTGCAGAAAACTCGGCACAGCTTGTGTCACTAACGGGCGTTGAGGCGACCAGCAGTCGTGGCGGTGCGAAAGCAAATAACGCTGCTCAAACTGCAAAGAAAGGTAGCGGTACTCTTGAAGATAGGCAAGGTAAGCGGTTGTCCGTTGTTCAACAATCTCAGTTGAAAAATAAAACAGAGCTTGTTAAAGACGGCAAGCGTAAAAAAAGCCTGACCAACAAAAAATTGCGCAGCGAAACTGTTACCAAGTCATCACGAGCTAACCACTTTAGTTTCTACGATGCGCAAAGCTATTTGATCGATGACATTGATGGTGATGGCTATTACAGTGAGTTTGAAATCGTTTTTGACGCCGATACAGCGTATGACTGGGCCGAAGTGTACGCCGTGTTGTACATAAGACGTGGTAACGGTGACTGGATCGAATATTATGAAACCGACGTGTTCGATATCTACGGTTACGACGGCAGCGATGATTACTCAGTGACTACCGTATTGAACTTTGATTACCCAACGGGTGAGTACGATATATTAATCGATCTGTATGAAGTCGGATATTCGGGTATTGTCGCAACTTGGAGCTCGTATGAAGATGCTGACTTGTACGCCTTGCCTTTAGAAGATCGTGAACATGAATCGTATGGTGACCGTTTCTGGTTCTACGATATAACCACGGACTTATTGTACGACGCCGACAATGATGGGTTTTACAGTGAATTTGCCATGTCGTTCGATATCGATACCGATTACGGAAGTGCCGATGTTTATGCTGAAATTTTCTTTTTAAATGAGCAGGGCAACTGGGAGCGGGAGTATACCTCTGACACGATATATCTCGACAGTAACTCTACGCTTGATACAGTACACTTGGAATTTGAGTGGAACTCTGGTTATCCGACCGGCTATTACGATTTTAAAATAGTGGTTCGTGATGCCTATACCAGTGAACGACTGATAGAAACCTATGGTGAGTTTTCTGCGCTGAATGCGGTACCACTTGAGTCTTTCGATTATGACAGTACGCCGAGTTCTGGTAACAGCGGAAGTGGGAGTTATGGACACGGTCACGGCTCTTCGACCAGCTACGAAAGTGGTGGCGCCTGGAGTATTGTTTACATTCTGCTTCTAAGTGGCGTAGCGGTACTTCGCAGAAAATCTTTAGGCGTTAGAGTTTAATAGTTAGCGTTAAGGAACAAAAACTAAGTAGATAGAATTAAGGAAAACATTCCGTTAGTTGAAAAGGAATTCCAACCAAAGCCCGGTATTTCCGGGCTTTTTTTGTTGCACCAGGCTAAGTCGTAAAAATCTTAAATCATTATATAACTAAAATGAATTTCTCATCGATTGTGATTGGTATAGAGTTGAGTTAACTCAAAGTGAATCGACTCAGATCATTAACTCTTAAGAAAACGAAATGCTTTTTAATACAACTATCCAGAACATTATTGTCAGCGTCATTATCGTGCTACTCATTCGAGTAACGCGGGGAGCGCTGTTGTCTTAAAAAACAAATATTCTGAAAAGCCCCCGCACCTAACAAGGTCCGGGGGCTTTTTTTTAATTAGGCGAAAAGATATTAACAAGGCGAACTGAATAATGAATCCAAGCGATTCTTTAGAGAACAATTCTGACAATGGGATGAGTGGCTTTATTATTCGTCCAAAACCATTGCAATGTGTTTTTTATCTCTTTGTTGCGACGGTCTCATTTGAGGCAACCTTGAAGCAATTTGATAGCGCACGACCGAATCGCACGTTCTTTTATAACCCAGGCGTTGTCGAATTTGCGCGTTGCCAATCGATAGAGAATCATCGGTAATGAAAGGTTCTGAATACTTGATCAATCGATTGTCGGAAGCGGGCGTAGACATTATTTTTGGCTACCCCGGAGGCGCCATAATGCCGGTATATGATGCTCTGGTTGACTCGCCCCTACGTCACATTTTATGTCGCCATGAACAGGGTGCGGCATTGGC